>JAJDOJ010000030.1 GCA_022340215.1 Gammaproteobacteria bacterium | reverse complement strand
GGCGTCGGTGGGCCTGAGGGTATGGCGGAGCTGCAGCGGCTGGCGGATCTGTTGAACGCCGCCCTGGGCGGAACCCGGGTGGTCGCCGACCGCGGCTGGCTGGCCCACGAACGCTACATCGGTACGACGGGCAAGATCATCGAGCCCAAATTGTACATGGCCTTCGGGGTTTCCGGCGCCGTTCAGCATGTGTCGGGTATCGGTGACAGCGACACGATTATCGCGATCAACATCGACCGCACGGCTCCGATGCTCAAACTGGCGGATCTGGGCATAGTGGGCGATTTGCACGAGATCCTGCCAATCTTGATCAGTAAACTGGAGACGCTGGTGGGCGTCGAGGCTGTGCCTGCGCAACCGAAGCAGTCGGCCGGCCAGTGATGCGCGGAGCAATCTCCATTGATGCGACTCGCTGTCCACCGGATTCCACGAGGTCTTTGACACGTGTCTGTACGGACCGCGATCCAGGCATCCGGTTAAGGAAGGGCCCGGACTCCACCACGGAAAAGGCAAACCAAGCCTGAGAGATACCAAAAGCAATGATGACGAGCAACGCCACCCAAGACACTGAACATTTCGACGTGATCGTTATCGGTGCGGGGCCCGCCGGTAACGCCGCCGCCCTGATCACGGCGCGCGCGGGCCTGAAGGTGCTGCTTCTCGAGCGCGGCGAGTATCCGGGAGCCAAAAATGTTTCCGGTGGCGTCTTCTACGGCAGCAGGATCCTTCATGAGCTGATTCCCAATTGGTGGGAACAGGCACCGGTCGAGCGTTACATCTGCCGCCGCGATATTGCCCTTATGTCGGCCACGACCGCGGTGTCGCTGGATTTTCGTTCCACGGCTACGGGCTATGCCGATCCACCCTACAACGGCTTTTCCGTCCTGCGCCCTAAGTTCGACCGCTGGTTCGCGGCCCAGGCCGAAGCCTCCGGTGCGTTCCTGCTGAATTCCTGTGTGGTGGACGATGTGCTGCGCGAAAATGGCCGGGTAGTGGGCGTCAAGGTACGGCGTGAGCTGGGCGAGGTGCGCGGCAACGTGGTGATCGCCTGTGACGGCTCGAATTCCTTTATGGCCAAGAAGGCTGGACTGCAGCGGGAGTTCGATGGCCACGAGATAGCCTTGGGAGTGAAAGAAGTCCTGGGACTGGACGAGCACCTGATCCGCGAGCGTTTTCAGCTGTCCGGCAACGAGGGCATGGCCTTCGAATACCTGGGCGCTATTACCGAAAATGTCCACGGCGGCGGGTTTCTCTACACCAACCGGGATTCCCTTTCCGTGGGTGTTATCGGCCAGATCTCCTCCCTGGTGGAGCACAAGAAGCGGCCCTATGAACTGCTGGAGCAGTTCAAGGCGCATCCGGCGGTGGCACCCCTGGTGCGCGGTGCTACTCTGCGTGAATACTCCGCCCACACGATCCCTGAAATGGGCTGGCACATGAGACCGAAACTGTACGCCGACGGTATGCTGGTCGCTGGCGACGCCGCCGCCTTCTGCTTCAACTCAGGTCTTTACCTCGAAGGCATGAACTATGCGATGCAGTCCGGCCTCGCGGCCGGAGAAACCGCCATCGAGGCCTGCCGTCAGGGTGATTTTTCCAAGGGTACCCTGTCTCGTTACGAGCACTATCTGAAACAGCGCCACGTCTCCGAGGATTTCCAGCGGTTCCGCTTCGCCCCTCCTTTCGTCAACGGGGAGCGGTTGCAGAACCTGTACCCGGATTTCGTTGCCCATGCCGCGGAAAACCTGTTTCGGGTGGATGGCAACCGCAAGCAAAAGATTTTGCCGCTGGCCATGAAAAGCGTGCGCCGGTTTCGCATCAGGCCGCATCATTTGCTGCGGGATTTCTACCATGCCGCGAGGGCTTACCTATGGTAATGACGACCCACGAAGAGAAAATGCGCACCGCCCGGTTCAAGGTGGACGATAAGCCCCATATCGTGGTGGACGCCGGAATCTGCAAGGACTGCGCGGTACGCGCCTGTGTCTACGTCTGTCCCGCCAACCTGTTCGTCCCCCTGGACGACGGCGGCATTCTGTTCAACTATGAACAATGCTTCGAGTGCGGCACCTGTTATATCGCCTGTAACCAGGAAGGGGCTATCCAATGGTCCTATCCAACGGGCGGTTTCGGGGTGACTTACCGGGAATCCTGACAAGTAGGTAATTGACCGATGCGTATCGCCGTTTGTCTCAAACTCGTACACGATCCGACCACCGTCGAAGTCGACCCGCTCACCGGCATCATCGATGCGGCGCGCACGCTCTACATGATGAATCTGGACGATGCGGCTGCCCTGGAAACGGCACTGCGCCTGCGTGGTGGCGAGGGCTCAATTCAGGCGCTTACCGTCGGCCCCGAGGAAACGGAGGCGGTGCTGCGGGATGCCCTTGCGGTCGGTGCCGATACAGTCGTGCGCCTGTGGGATGAATCCCACGCCATTACCAAACCGTCGGTGACATCCACTTTGCTGGCGGCTTCGCTGCGCCTGGAAGATGCGCTCCCTGACCTGATCCTTTGTGGCGCCCGCAGCCTCGACCGATGGGCTGGCAAAGTGCCCGCTTTGCTGGGAGAACATCTGGACCGGCCCGTCGTGACCGATGTGACGCAACTCGAGATTCAGGGTGATCGCGCTCTGGTGCAGCGGCGCCTAGCGCGCGGTGCCCGCTCCGAGAGCGAGGTGATGCTGCCGGCGGTGCTTGGCGTCGAGTCGAGCCTGGCCCGCCTGCGTCAGGCTACCCTGCCCGGACTGATGCGGGCAAAAGCTGCGAAGATCCCGGTGCGTAACCTTTTCGAGCTGGGATTGTCGGTGCAGGATCTGCAATTTCCGACGGTGACGTTGCGTGAAGTCATGCCGCCTGCCCCCCGTCCCCGGGCGATCTTCATTCCCGATTCCAATCTTCCGCCCCACGAGCGCGCCGCCCAGATCATGTCGGCCGGTGTCGCGAAGAAATCGGGACAGGTGATGTCGGATCGTTCGCCGGAGGAGATGGCCGATGCGATCATCGATTTCCTGCGCGCCCGGGGCTTTCTGGAGTCCGCCCGGTGACGGGCCGGCTCGCCGAGATGACTTGGCCAGAGGTGGCCCAGGCCCTCGCCGGTGGCGTGACGACGGTGATTCTGCCCCTGGGCGCTACCGAACAGCACGGGCCGCATTTACCCCTGGCGACCGATACCGTTCGGGCTGCGGCCCTGGCCGAGGCGTTGGCTGAGCAACTGACCCAGACGCTGGTGGCGCCGGTGCTGCCCATCGGTTGTTCCGACGAACACAGTGGTTTTCCAGGTTTATTGAGTCTCGAAGGTGGAACCCTGGCGCGGGTGATCGTGGACTGCGCCCGACGCATGGCGGCCTGGGGACTGCAACGGCTGATACTGCTCTCGGCCCATGGCGGCAAT
>JAJDOJ010000029.1 GCA_022340215.1 Gammaproteobacteria bacterium | reverse complement strand
TGGATGCCGGCGCGGCGCCAACCCCACCTGCTGACCCGGGTCAAACGCCCCACCTATCCGAGGGGCTACGAGATAGCACAGCTCGGCACCTTCAAGGAAAAGCACGGCAGTGGAGGCCGGGGGTGACACCGGTTGAATTTCGCCTTCGATCCAGCTGGCTCGTCCTGGCCGGCATCGACGAGGTCTTCGAGGTGATCGGCACACCCCTGCATTTCGTCCACTGGTGGTCTACCGTCTGTTTTCACTATCCCTGATCCGGGGACTGATGCGCCAGCCAATCGAGCCACCGGCCGGCCGGTTTCGCGGATGCCGGGTCGTCGAGCGCAAGGCGCAGGGCCGTTTGCGCACGCTCCATGTCACCGGCCCGGGTCGCCGCCACGCCCAGCATCAGGTAGGCGTTGCCGATGTCCTCGGGTCCGCCCTCGGCCAGGGCATGGTCCAGCGCATCGATGCTCTCTTTCCACCTCTGCAGTCTGAACAGCAGGCTGCCGAGCCGGAACCAGGATTCACCGGCGTTACCGGTTTCCGCGGCACGGCGCAACACCGGGACTGCCTCGGCGGGTTCGTCGGCGGCGATCAGGCCGTCGGCCAGCAGGCCCCAGTTCCGGGCACTCTGCGCAAGCTCGCCTCGAGCGATGGCGCCCTCGAGCAGCTTCGCGGCACGCCAGGGCATGGCTTCCTGGAGATAGAGGCTTGCCAGTCGCTGGATCGCCTCCTCATCCAGCAGGCCCTGACGGTGAGCAAGCGCCAGCACCGCAATCGCCTCCGCATCCCGGTCCGACGCCTGATGAACGAAGGAGAGCTGCTGCCAGTAGCGCCCCGATCCGGGATACTGCCTGATGAGATCCTGCAGTACCGGCACCGCCTCGTTGAAGCGGGCTCGCTCCAGCAGACAGGTCACCAGCAGTTCGCGCCAGTCACGGGGCGCCCCGCTTGACAGGGCAAGGGCGCGTTCGATCCAGCTAATCGCGGCGTCACATTCCCCCAGGTGGTAATGAGCGACGGAGGCCAGGTAGCAGGTCTCGGCGTTCGCATCGGTCCCCTTGCGCAGCAGGGTGTCCAGGGTTTCGAGACCCTGACGATAGCGCCCCTGCTCCACCAGCAGCACGGCGAGGTTGTATCTGACCTCACGGTCCGCGGCGTCGGGTAGCACTTCCAGTTCCAGTGCCCGCTCGAACGACGCGATCGCCGCATCGCTTTCACCCAGCGCGTGGTGAACATGGCCCGATGTCTGCGCAACGATCGCCTGGTCGTAGGGACGCCCTCGCGTACGTTCTTTCAAGGCATCGAGTCGCCCTGCAGCATCCTCGTACCGTCCGTCGTCGATCAGGGCATGCACGCCGACCAGCGATCTGTGGGTCGTTTCCGCCATGCGGGAAAGCGAACCCGATCCGGCAACCGCAACGGGCAAGTGAGGTAGCCCGGTGAGGGCAATGCACAGGACAAGCTCTGCGGCGGGCTTTCGGGCCACCTCAGCGGTCCTCCAGCGAAAACACGATCTCCTTGCGCGCCCGCCGTTCCACCCGCTGGCCATCGACGACCCTCGGCGTGAACCGCCACTGGCGGATCGCCTTCGTCACCGAGGCATCGAAGACGCCACGCGGCTGCGAAGCCACGACCTCCAGACCCGTGACGCCGCCCTGCGGGGTGATGGTGAACTCTACCGTCACACTCCCCTCGATCCCCGCCCGCCGGGCACGCGGGGGGTAGACGGGAGCAACCTGAGCGCTGGGCTCGACATCGAGGGCGGGAGCGGATGGACGCGCGATGTCGCTGGCGGGTGACGGGGTAGGGGTCAGGCGCCCGAGGGGTCGAAGCTCGAGATCGATGCGCGGACGGGAGAGCGGAGGCGCCCCGGCGGACACCCTACCCGGCGTGTCCGGCAGCTCAGGCGCCGGGAGCGGTGGTTCGGACTGCGACTCGGCCATCGGCATTGCCGTGGACGGCTCTGGAGCCTTCTCCGCCACGGGTTGCACCGAAACCCATTCGACCGGCCGGGGGATATTCGCCTCCCGAGGAGGTGACCGGGTCGGGTCGACCAGCCGGAGGATCAGCCACATCAGCAGGAGGTTGATACCCACCGCCGGCACGAGACTCAGCACGAGGCGGATCTCATCGCGACCACCGAGCGACGTAACGAAGCCGTCGGAATTCATGGCAGCCCTGCGATCCAGGCGTTTCATGCTATTCCTCTTCGCGGGGCGTCGTTGCGATCGCCACACTCGCCACCCCCGCAAGTCGCGCCTGATCGACCACATCGATGACCGCACCGGTGCGGGATGCGGTGTCGGCAACGATGACGACCGAGGCCGCGGGATCGTCGGCGTGCTGCCGCGCGATGTGGGCCCTTACGGCCCGACGGTCCACCTCGCGACCCTCGAGCCAGATAGCCCCCGTGTCGGTTACCGTCACGACGATATTCCCCTGCACCTTGGGAACGGCCGTGTCCGCGGCCGGGCGCTCGACGTCGATCCCCGACTCCCTAACAAAGGATGAGCTGACGACAAAGAAGATGAGCAGAATGAACACGACGTCGATCAGGGGGGTGAGATTGATTCCCAGGGCCGCCGCGTCCGGTTTTGTGTGGGAGCGTCTCATGATACCTCTGGTTCCCGCCGGACACCGGCGAGCAGACCGGCCGCACGCTCTGCTTCACCCTCGGCACGTCGTTGCAGATCGATGCTGAAGTACAGTCCCGACAGCGCGGTGACGAGCCCCGCCGCGGTACTGACCAGCGCCTGGGATATCCCGGAGGAAAACACACGGACGTCCCCGGCCCCGATCTCGGCGATAACGTCGAACGCACTCACCATGCCCGTTACGGTGCCGAGCAGGCCCAGCAGTGGCAGTACCGACACCAGGGCGCGGATCAGTGCGAGGTGAGGTTGCAGTTTCTGCGAGACCGACGCGAGAAAACCCACCCGCACGCGTTCCCTGTTCTGCGGCGTTCCAACGTGCCGGTCCTGCCAGACGGTAGCGTTGCGCCTCAGCCACGCCGGGTAGATCTTGCGGAGGAACCAGTACCGCTCGATGATCAGGGTCCACATCAAGGTGGACAGCACCAGGATGGCCAGGAACGTCTCACCGCCCCGGGCCTCCAGGGCACCGACCGACTCAAACCAACCCGGCACCACGCCTGCCCTTTGAGAAATCTGCGACGATCGCCGCGCTGGTTTCGTCGAGGGCCTGGATCAGGGCGTTGCTCTTCGCCGACAGGACACTGTGTGACATCACCAGCGGTATCGCCACAATCAGGCCCATGACCGTGGTGACCAGTGCCAGGGAAATACCGCCGGACAACATGCGCGGGTCCCCGGCCCCGAACTGTGTCAGGGACTGAAAGGTCTCGATGATTCCGGTCACCGTCCCCAGCAGACCCAGCAGCGGCGCCACCGCGGCGATCACGGAAAGCGCCCCCAGGCCCCGCCGCAGGCGGGGAAGCTCTGCCAGGATCACCTCGTCGAGCTGAAGCGCGAGGGTCTCCGGATCCGGGATACCCGGGTCGTCCCGGACCCGAAGCAGACGGCCCAGGGGATTTTCGGAATCGGGTACGTCACGCGAACGTTGTCTTTCCATCCGCCGCCCGGTGCGACTCAGGGAAACCCAGCGCTCGATCGTCAGGAACAGCCCCGCGAACCCGAGGGCGATGATCAGATAGCCGATCACCCCACCCTGGCGGATACGGGTCGTCCAGTCCGGCCGGCCCTGCAGCGCGGCCAGCGCCGCGCCGCGTTGCGGGTCCACGGCGAGCGGTGCCGTCTCAGTGGCTTCCTCAAAGCCGGCCGCCACGCGCTGCACCGACGCGCGGGGTTGTGTACCGGCCTCTGCGAGTCCGCCCGTCCGTGGATCGCGGCGAAGGTATTTTCCGTTCGACACGACACTGAAATCACCCGCACGCACGACCGTTCCTTCGCGGGTCACGCCCGTTCCGTCGACGACCGGACTCGGGAAACGGGAGACCTCTCCGGTGGCGATGGCCTCACCGAGCATCAGTTCCCAGAGCACCTCGAGGTCCGCGGTCGCGGGCATCCCATCTGTTCGCGTCAGTTGCTCCGCGGCGGCCAATCGATCCGGGTGATCGAGTGCGGTCAGCGTGGTCGCAAGCGTCTCCCGCATCGTTTCCGCCGTCCGCGAAAAGAGGACCTGAAGGTCACCCAGTTCGCCTGTTGCCTCGGCGTGACGCTCCCTCAACGCGTTCAATTCGGTTTGTCGCCCCGTCCATGCGTCCGATAGCCGTTCGGCCCTCGCCCTCTCCCGTGACAATGCTTCGCGCGCCGATTCCAGCATCGCCCGCCGCTGATCGTGCGCCTCCACGAAGCGCCGCTCGCGCGCCTGGTCCTCCCGCGCCTCCTCGATCCTGTCCTTGCGCACCGATTCGAGCAGCGCCTGCATCGGATCCTGTGCGGCGGGAATCGCTCCGGCGAACAATAGCGTCAGGCCGATCGCCGACACCACCCGCTTCACGGCACCTCCCGGGGCGCAGGCAACGGCACGATGATCAGTTCGGGCGGCAGGGACCGTTGCGCGACCCGCAATCCGGTGGCGATGCGATCGTTCCATCGTTCCGGCAATTCGCGCCAACGCTTGTCCGCGACATCCCACATGCCCGATTCACGGCCGTCCAAGGTGAGATACAGCAGGGCGATGCGGCCCACACGCAGGAAATCGACGGTACGCTCCTGGCCCCCCAACGTGAGTTTCCCCGTATAGGCCTCGACGCTGCGACCGTAACCGATCTCGACCTGCCAGGCCTCGACGACTCTCCGATACTTCTCCGCTGGGGTAACCGAGGGATCGTCCAACATCTCGCGCAGTCGGTCCAGCCGCAGGCCCCGTTCCCGGGGAAGGAACGGGAGATCCAGTTCCACGAATCGTTCGAGTACGTTCAGCTGGCGCGCGAGCAGGGGCTCGATCTCCCCGCGCAGGACCGCCGCGACCCGGATCTCTCGATCGAGTGTAGCGATCTCGCGATCCCGTTCCGCGATCCGGGCCTCGAGGTCGTCGTTCAGCGTCCGGAGTTCGTCGGTCTCACGCAGGATCCCTCGGTACTCCTCCAGCATGGCGGCCGACTCGGCCGACATCGCGTCGATCCGGTTCTGGGAGGCCGCGGCCTCCCGCTGGCTCTCCACGCGAATGCGGGTGGCGGCATCGAGCGGGTCTTCGGCCAGACACGACCCACCGGAGATCAGCACCGCGAGCATCGGAACCGCAAGGTGACCAGGATTGAGGATGACTGGCGACATCTTGGTGATCAGAGTGGGGCGACAACTGTCTTCAAATGTGACCGGACTACGAGGGTATCGCCAAGCTGATCTTGCCCGCCCCCCTGACAGCCTTCCAGGGTATGGATCGGTCAAACGTGGCGAGATTTCCCTGATTCCTGACCGCCAGTCCGAGCAGATAAATATCGGTTAGCTGTTTGTGTCCGCGAATCATCGAACGGTCAAACAGGCGTTCGTCCTGGAGGGTTATCGAATCCTCCCAGAAGACGTGGCCCTGTTCCTCGGCGAGGAAACCATCGAGGTGGTTCATGACCTCGTTCGGCATCCAGTCAATGGATGGGTACGCGGGATTCGAGAGGATTCTCGTCACCGCATTCTCGGTGATGGGGCAGGTTGCCCAACGCTGTTTGCGGGCTCTTGCGAACCAGCGATGAGCAACATCATGGTTGATATGGGCGGGGTCCAGCAGAGCGATCAGTACATTCACGTCGAGCAGGTACGCGCTCATGCTTCCTTGTCGCCATCGCGCCACTCGTTGACCATTTCCATGGTGACAGGCTTCGAGCCCTCCTTTACCGGCAACAATGGAACTCCGGAACGGGAAGTGACCTTGGGTCGGCGAAGCAATGCCTGGCGTGCAAGGTCCGAGACGACCTTTCCGATCGTCTCATGACGCTGCCCGGCGAGGCTTCGCGCCGCGGCCATGACATCATCATCGATTTCCAGAGTCGTTCTCATGATCGAGCGACAATAAAATGCATATAAACTGATGTCAAGATGCGTGATGTTTCCGCATCAACCGATCGTAAGTAAAGGGGTCAGAACCCTTTTTTAGATATACTCCTACGCTTCCGACCGTAGCCAGGAGTCTGTGCATACCCCGCAAACGACGCTTCTTCCTTCCGGGCGTTCCCGTCCATGTCGTGCAGCAACGGGGCAACAATCGACAGGCGGTGTTCTCTGACGACAACGACTACCGAGTCTACCTCGAGTGGTTAGGCCGGGCCGCAAGCGATCACGGTTGCTCGATCCACGCGTACGTGTTGATGACGAATTACATCCATCTGCTGATGACGCCGCGCGAAGCGCAAGCGATCGGTGCTACGCTACAGGCACTCGGCAGACGGTTCGTACCCTACATCAACCACAGCTACTAACGCACCGGAACCCTGTGGGAAGGCCGTTTCAAGGCGAACGCCACCCAAGAGGAGAGCTATTTGCTCGCCTGCTACCGCTATATCGAGCTCAATCCCCTACGCGCCGCGATGGTCGATACCCCCGAAGATTATCGCTGGTCCAGTTACCGCGCCAACGCCCTTGGCGAGCCCAATCCGTTGCTCTCTCCCCATGGACTCTACATGGGCCTTGGTAAAGAGCCTGCCGATTGCCAGAACGCCTATCGCCGCCTATTCTTGTCCCACCCGGATTCCGCAATGCTCCGCGAGGTGCGCTCCTAGGAGCCTGTCGGCCTTAGGAACAATCTACTGCGCTGATGGGAGAGCGGCCAAAAAATCCCCGATTTCTCGTTGCGTAGGCCCACTATGCGCCTCGAAATCGTAAACTTTTTGTCTCGTTCTCCCACCATGCTCGCT
>JAJDOJ010000028.1 GCA_022340215.1 Gammaproteobacteria bacterium | reverse complement strand
GGATCTTCCCGAGGGTGTCGAGATGGTGATGCCCGGGGACAACATCAAGATGACGGTGAGTCTGATCGCACCGATCGCGATGGAAGACGGGCTGCGCTTTGCGATCCGCGAAGGCGGCAGGACCGTCGGCGCCGGCGTGGTGTCGAAGATCATTGAGTAATGGGGTGGCGAACGGCGGGGTAACGAACCCCGCGGTATCCACTATCGGGCAGACGTATCCCGGGGTGCGCGTATCGTCGCGACACGGGCAGGCAAGTCGGCCAGGGCAAGCGAATCGGGTAGAAGTATTGATATGGCAACGAACCAGAGCATTAGAATCCGGCTGAAGGCGTTCGATCATCGATTGATCGACCGGTCGGCCAGCGAGATCGTCGATACGGCGCGGCGCACCGGCGCGCGCGTCAAGGGGCCGATTCCACTGCCGACAAAGAAAGAGCGATTCACGATACTGATCTCACCGCATGTCAACAAGGATGCCAGGGATCAATACGAGATTCGGACCCACAAACGGATCATGGATATCGTGGATCCGACGGATAAGACCGTGGATGCATTGATGAAACTCAATCTGGCCGCGGGTGTGGACGTACAGATCAAGTTGAACTGAGATTCTCCGGGCAGTGGAATGCTCGAGCGTTCGGGATCGTTCGCCTTGATGGCGAGACAGCGATTGGTGGTTCACTAGAGAGTGAATTTCTGACATAATCACCTGCTTTCCTCGGCCCGGAGCAAGTCGCTTGTTCCGGGCTTAGAGATTCTTGGGGTCGGATTTTTTTCCGGTTGAACGGTTGCAGACGGTAAATTGACATGGCGCTGGGATTGGTTGGACAGAAGTTGGGGATGACCCGGGTCTTTACGGAAGACGGCGAGTCAGTACCGGTAACGGTGCTGCACGTCACGCCAAACCGGATCTCCCAGATCAAGACCGAGGAAAGTGACGGTTATGCCGCGCTCCAACTTGCCGCGGGCAGTGCATCGGCTTCGGGTGTCAGCAAGCCGCAGACGGGCCACTTTGCCAAATCCGGCGTGGAGCCTGTACGCACCCTGCGCGAATTCAGACTGGATGACGGCGAGACCGAAGGGCTCGAGCTCGGAAAGGAATTGTCGGTTGAGATCTTTACGGCAGGTCAGAAGGTCGATGTGACCGGCCTCAGCAAGGGTAAGGGATACGCCGGGACTATCAAGCGGCACAATTTCCGCGGTCAGGACAACACGCACGGCAACTCGGTTTCTCACCGGGTGCCCGGGTCCGTCGGCCAGTGCCAGACGCCCGGTCGCGTGTTCAAGGGAAAGAAAATGTCCGGTCACCTGGGCAACGTCAGGACCACCACGCAGAATCTCGAGATCGTCAAGGTCGACAGTGAGCGCAACCTGCTGCTGATCAAGGGGGCCGTACCGGGATCGAAGTCAGGAATCGTGGCCGTCACACCGGCCGCGAAAGCTGGGGAATAGCGGAAATGGATCTCAAAACTCAGGATTCAGGGGCGAGTGTGACGCTGTCAGAATCCGCTTTTGGCAGCCGGTTCAATAGCGCTCTCGTCCATCAGGCGGTTACGGCCTATCTGTCCGGGGGCAGGGCCGGGACCAAGGGGCAGAAAAACCGTTCCGCGGTTGCCGGCGGTGGCGCGAAACCCTGGCGCCAGAAGGGCACCGGCAGGGCGCGGGCAGGTACCAGCAGCAGTCCGTTGTGGCGCTCCGGTGGTGTCACCTTCGCGGCGCAACCGCGGAACTACGAACAGAAACTGAACCGGAAAATGTATCGTGCGGCAATGCGTTCGATATTCTCCGAGCTGGTTCGCCAGGACAGGCTGCTCGTGGTCGATGCAATCGAGGTTGCGGAACCGAAGACGCGACTGCTCGCGGAAAGGCTCAAAGCCATGGAGGTCGGATCCACGCTCATCGTCGACGTCGAAGTCAGCCGTGAATTGGCGTTGGCGGCTCGCAACCTGCCGAATGTGGATGTGGTGAGCTCGACCGAAGTGAATCCAGTCAACCTGATGCGTCACGACAAGGTGATAGCGACGGTCGATGCCGTCAGGAAGATCGAGGGGTGGTTGTCATGAACCGCGAACGGCTGTTGCAGATTCTGTTGGCCCCGCACATCTCGGAAAAGTCCACCGCTTCCGCCGATGATTTTGGGCAGCACGTCTTTCGAGTGCTCCCTGACGCGACCAAGAGAGAAATCAAGGGTGCTGTCGAGGACCTGTTCAAGGTCAAGGTAGAGTCGGTCAATGTCGTCAGTGTCAAGGGAAAGCGCAAGCGCCACGGGAAACAGGCCGGCAGTCGAAATGACTGGAAGAAGGCATACGTGCGGTTGGAGAGCGGGCACGATATCCGCTTCACGGGCGCAGAGTAACCGGAGAGTCAGAAGAAATGGCGGTCAAAAAGGCAAAACCGACGTCTCCGGGCAGGCGTTTTACGGTCAAGGTTGTCGGCGAGGGACTCCACAAGGGAGATCCGCACAAACCGTTGCTTGCCCCGAAGAGCAATAACGGCGGGCGCAACAACAGTGGTCGCATCACCAAGCGCCATACCGGCGGTGGTCACAAGCAGAGGTATCGGACGATCGATTTCAAGCGGGACAAGGATGGTGTGGACGCCAGGGTTGAGCGCATCGAATACGATCCGAATCGAAGTGCGAATATTGCCCTGCTGCTTTACGCCGACGGTGAAAGAAGGTATATCGTCGCGCCGCGCGGCGTTGCGTCGGGAGATCAGGTGGTGTCGGGGCTCGAGGCGCCGATAAAGATCGGGAACGCGTTGCCGCTGAGAAATATTCCCGTCGGATCCATCGTCCACTGTGTGGAGATGAAGCCCGGTAAGGGGGCCCAGATGGCAAGGAGCGCAGGTGCGGGTGTGCAGGTTGTTGCCCGGGAAGGCGCATATGCAACATTGAGGCTGCGTTCGGGAGAGATGAGAAAGGTTCTTGCGGATTGCCGCGCAACCTTGGGTGAAGTCGGTAACTCGGAGCATAACCTCGAGAAACTTGGAAAGGCCGGCGCCAAACGGTGGCGGGGTGTGAGACCCACCGTAAGGGGTGTCGCCATGAATCCGGTCGATCACCCTCACGGCGGGGGCGAGGGACGCACCTCGGGTGGCAGGCATCCCGTTTCTCCCTGGGGAATGCCCACCAAGGGTTTCAAGACTCGCAAGAACAAGCGTACCGACCGGCTGATTGTTCGACGTCGTAACAGAAAGTGATGAGAGGGTAATGCCTTGCCTAGGTCTCTGAGAAAAGGTCCCTATGTGGACGAGTTCGTCATGAAAAAGGTGCGGGTGGCCGCCGAGAAGGGTGACCGCCGGCCGATAAAGGTATGGTCACGCCGCAGCATGGTGGTGCCCGAGATGGTGGGATTGACCATCGCGATACACAACGGCAAGCAGCATGTCCCCGTTCTGATCAACGAGAACATGGTCGGTCACAAGCTGGGTGAATTTGCCGCGACACGGACGTTCCGAGGTCATGCCGCCGACAGAAGGGCGCGCTAGACCGCATTAACGGAGAAGAAGGTGCAAGTATCAGCAACTTTGAAATTCGCTCGCGTGTCTCCGCAGAAATGCCGGTTGGTGGCGGATATGATTCGGGGATCCGATGTGGAAAAGGCCTTGAACGAACTGGCGTTCAGCAAGCTGAAATCCGCGGGAATCGTCAAGAAGGTGCTCGAGTCCGCCGTCGCGAACGCCGAGCACAACGAAGGTGCCGATCTGGACGAACTCAAGGTGTCGAATGTGTATGTCAACGAGGGGCCGACGTACAAGCGGTTCCGGGCACGCGCAAAGGGTCGGGGCAACCGGATACTGAAGCGTAGCAGTCACATCACCGTGGCGGTTTCGGACGCGTAGAAAAGAATCTTCGATAAAGGTTATTGAAATGGGACAGAAAGTACACCCGACCGGATTCCGGCTTGGCATATCGACGGACTGGACGTCCAAGTGGTATGCGCAGGGCAGGCAGTATGCCGAGATACTGGCTGACGATCTGTCGGTCAGGGCGTACCTGAAGAAACGCCTGTCCCAGGCATCGGTCGGACGGATCCAGATCGAACGGCCCGCCAATGCGGCGTATATCACCATTCGCACCGCCCGACCCGGTGTCGTTATCGGCAAGAAGGGCGAGGACGTCGAGGCGCTGAGGAAAGAAGTCGCGCAGCGCATGAAGTTGCCGCTGGGTAATGTGAAGATCAATATCGAGGAAGTCAGGAAACCGGAAATTGACGCCCAGCTTGTGGCCGAGGGTGTGGCGCAGCAACTCGAGCGCAGGATCATGTTCCGGCGCGCGATGAAGCGAGCGGTTGGCAATGCGATGCGGCTCGGGGCACTGGGCGTAAAGATCAATGTCGCGGGACGCTTGAACGGTGCCGAGATCGCCCGCTCTGAATGGTACAGGGAGGGGCGTGTCCCTTTGCATACGCTCAGGGCCGAAATTGACTACGGTTTCTCCGAGGCACGTACGACGTACGGCGTCATCGGCATCAAGGTCTGGATCTTCAAGGGCGAGGTCTTCGGTCTGGAGCCGACGACGGAAAACGCGGCCAAGCACTAGTTCGGTATTGCCGGATAACGAGAGACATTCAGGAAGATGTTGCAGCCAAAGCGAACGAAGTTCCGCAAACAGCAGAAAGGTCGCAACCGTGGCATGGCCAGCGTTGCCAACAAGGTCAGCTTCGGCGAATACGGGCTGAAGACGCTGGAAACGGGGCGGATCACGGCCAGGCAGATCGAGGCGGCCCGGCGCGCTATGACGCGTCATGTCAAGCGCGGCGGAAAGATCTGGATAAGGATCTTTCCAGATGTGCCCGTTACCAAGAAACCCCTGGAAGTCAGGCAGGGAAAGGGAAAGGGTAACGTCGAATACTGGGTGGCCAAGGTGCAGCCGGGCAGGATGCTGTACGAGATGGAAGGGGTCGCGGAGAACGTGGCAAGAGAAGCGTTTCGCAGGGCCGCTGCCAAACTTCCTGTCAGGACTGCATTTGTCGAACGAACCTTGATGTAGGGCGGACTGGGATGAAGATTGACGAGATGCGAGGCAAGAACGACGAAGAACTCCGGGACGAACTGCACGCGCTTCGACGGGAACAGTTCAACCTGCGCATGCAGCGGGGCACCGGTCAGTTCGCGAGGAACGACCAGTTTTCCAGGGTGAGGAAGAGCATTGCCCGAATTAAGACGGTTTTGAACGAGCGCACACGACGGATCAATGCAGATGTCTGAAGAGAATAAGGTAGAGCGCATGGTCGTTGGTAAGGTCGTCAGCGACAAAATGGAGAAGTCGGCGACCGTGTTAATCGAGAGATACGTGCGTCATCCGGTATACGGAAAGTACATTCGTAGATCGACGAAGCTCCACGTGCACGATGAGGACAACACCTGTCGCGTTGGCGATACCGTCAGGATCAAGGAATGCCGGCCCGTATCCAGAACCAAAACCTGGTCTCTGGTCGAGGTGGTCGGGAAGGCAGCAGAGTAGTTTCGGTAAATACGGGGGAGTGAACATCCAGCCATGATTCAAATGCAGACAATTCTCGACGCTGCTGACAACAGTGGCGCGCGCAAGGTGCAGTGCATCAAGGTGCTGGGTGGTTCGCACAGACGATATGCCGGCATCGGCGACATCATCAAGGTCAGTGTTAAGGACGCGATTCCCAGAGGGAAAGTGAAAAAGGGCGATGTCTATAACGCGGTGGTTGTCAGGACGGCGAAGGGTGTTCGGCGTCAGGATGGATCCCTGGTGCGATTCGACAGCAATGCAGCGGTGCTGCTGAACAACCAGAATCAGCCCATCGGAACCCGGATTTTCGGTCCCGTGACCAGAGAGCTTCGTGGCGAGCAGTTCATGAAAATCATTTCTCTTGCACCCGAAGTGCTTTGATTTCGGGTAGGAACAGCGGACAACGTTGGAATTGGGACAATGCTGCGCATAAAGAAAGGTGACGAGGTCGTCGTCATTACCGGTAAGGACAAAGGGCGCAAGGGAACCGTCAACCGGGTCTTCGACGACGGGCGGGTGCTGGTGGATAACGTCAATATGGTGAAGAAGCACCAGAAACCAAATCCCCAGGCGGGTGTGGCGGGCGGCATCCTCGAGAAAGAGGCGCCGATTCACGCATCCAACGTGATGCTTTTCAATCCGGCGACCGGCAGAGGTGACCGAGTGGGTTACAAGACGCTGGAAGACGGAAGAAAGGTCCGGTACTTCAAATCCAACGGTGAAGTGGTAGATATCTAGATGTCCAGACTCCAGGCGCTGTATTCCCAGTCGATCAGGGCGGATCTTAAGCAGAAGCTCGGGCATAAGAGCGACATGCAGATTCCGCGGATCACAAAGATCAGCTTGAACATGGGGGTCGGCAAGGCAGTGGGCGACAAGAAACTGATCGATCACGCCGTTGCCGACATGACCCGGATCGCAGGTCAGAAACCTGTCGTAACCAAGGCGAGAAAGTCGGTGGCCGGCTTCAATATCCGTGAAGGCTGGCCGATCGGCTGCAAGGTGACGCTCAGGCGAGCCAGGATGTATGAGTTCCTGGATCGGCTGATTACGATTGCGATTCCCCGTATTCGGGATTTTCGGGGTCTCAGCACGAAGTCGTTCGATGGACGGGGTAACTACAGCATGGGTGTGACGGAGCAGATTATCTTCCCTGAGATCGACTACGACAAGATCGAGTCGCTGCGCGGCATGAATATCACGATTTCGACGTCGACGAATTCGAACGAGGAAGCCAAAGCGCTGCTGGAGGCGTTCAACTTCCCGTTTCGTAAATAGGAGCTGGGATTATGGCCAAGGTGTCCATGGTAGAAAGAGAGCGCAAGCGAGCCCATACCGTGAAAAAGTACGCTGCCAGACGCGCGGAAATGAAATCGATTATCGGTAACCCCGGGACCGGTTACGAGGAGCGGCAGGCGGCGGTTCTCGCCCTCCAGAAGCTGCCCCGAAACTCAAGTCCGACGCGAATGCGAAACCGATGCGCTCTGTCGGGTAGACCCAGGGGTTACTACCGGAAATTCGGCCTCGCACGCAACATGCTTCGGAAAGCCGCGATGAAAGGGGATGTACCCGGACTGGTCATGTCCAGTTGGTAGTGGTGCTTGGGAAGCGGAAACGAGGGACTTAGTCACATGGGTATGAGTGATCCACTGTCAGACATGCTGACGCGTATTCGAAACGGGCAGCAGGCTTACAAGAGCGAGGTGACGATGCCGTCGTCGAAGCTCAAGCTGGCTGTTGCGGAAGTCCTCCGGGACGAGGGATACATCCGCGGTTTCGAAACGACCGAGGAAAGCGGCAAGCCGATGCTGAAGGTTGCCTTGAAATACTATCTCGGGAGACCCGTGATCGAGAATTTGAAACGAGTCAGCAGGCCCGGCTTGCGTATCTACCGGAGCAAGCAGGATGTACCCACTGTGATTGGTGGTCTGGGGGTGGCCGTGGTAAGCACCTCGAAAGGTCTGATGACAGATAAAGCCGCACGCGCCGCAGGTATCGGTGGCGAAGTGCTTTGTATCGTAGAGTAAACGGATCGGTCAGATGTCCAGAATTGCCAAACAGCCCGTGGCCGTACCTTCCGGCGTCCAGGTGACCCTTGAGGGGCAGCGAGTGTCCGTCAAGGGACCTAAGGGAACGACGGAATTGTCCGTGCATGAATCCGTATCGGTCGAACAGGACGGCGAAGGATTCAAGTTTTCGTCAAAGCAGGGTTCGATGGCACTGGCAGGGACGATGCGTTCCCTGCTCAACAATGCGGTTCGCGGGGTTAGTCAGGGGTTCGAAAAGAAACTCGAACTGGTCGGTGTGGGTTATCGTGCCCAGGCGCAGGGCAGCAAACTGAACCTTACCCTCGGTTTCTCGCACCCTGTCGAGTATACCGTTCCGGAGGGAATTTCGATCGAGACGCCGAGCCAGACCGAGATTCTGATCAAGGGCATCGACAAGCAGAAGGTCGGGCAGGCAGCCGCCGAGATCAGGGCGTACCGGCCGCCGGAGCCGTACAAGGGTAAGGGCGTCAAGTACGCCGATGAACATATCGTTCGTAAGGAAGCCAAGAAGAAATAGGCCCGCAGACAGGTAATTCCGCATGGAAAAGAAAGCAGCCAGAACACGACGGGCCAGGCGGTCGCGTAGCAAGATCAGGTCCCTCGGTATCGGGAGATTGTGCGTGCATCGCACACCGCGGCACATCTACGCCCAGTTGATCTCGGAAGACGGCACGAGCGTTATCGCCGCCGCCTCCACCCTGGAGAAGGACATACGCTCCTCGTTGAGGTACACGGGTAACGCCGAAGCAGCCACCGCAGTAGGCACAGCGATCGCCTCACGGGCCAGGGAGAAAGGGTTACAAAAGGTCGCATTCGACCGAAGCGGATTTCGGTTTCATGGCCGGGTCAAGGCGCTGGCTGACGCAGCGCGAGAGGGCGGTCTGGAGTTCTGACGGAAGGCATCATGGCAAGCGTAGACAAGGCAAAGGTCACCGACGGCCTGAACGAAAAACTGGTATCGGTCAATCGAGTCGCCAAGGTCGTAAAAGGCGGCAGGCAGTTTGGATTTACGGCGCTGACCGTGGTCGGTGACGGCAAAGGCAGAGTCGGCATCGGTTATGGAAAGGCGCGGGAAGTCCCGCTAGCCATCCAGAAGGCCATGGAGCGGGCACGGAAACAGATGGTAACTGTCCCGCTCAAGGACGGCTCCCTGTACTACTCGACCGTGGGTTATCACGGTGCGGCGAAGGTCTATATGCAGCCCGCCTCAGAGGGTACCGGCGTGATCGCCGGAGGCAGCATGCGTGCCGTATTCGAGGTGCTTGGCGTGAAGAATGTCCTCGCCAAGTGTATCGGCACGCGTAACCCGATCAACGTCGTCAAGGCAACGCTGAACGGATTGTCACAAATCAAGTCACCCGACGCTATCGCCGCCAAGCGTGGCAAGACCGTCGAGGAAATTGTGGGTTAGTCGGACCGAAGGGTCTCTGCCGGAATTTGACCATGGACAAGAGAATCAAGGTGACGCTGAAGAAGAGTCTGAACAGGCGGCTCGTATCCCATCAGGCCTGCGCAAGAGGGCTTGGCCTGAGGAAGCTGAACAGCTCGGCCGTCGTTGCCGATACCCCCGAAAACCGAGGGATGATCTCCAGGATCGGTTACCTCGTTGACGTGGAGGATGCCTGACATGCATCTGAATACACTTCGGCCGTCGGCCGGAAGTAACCGGGATCGTCAACGGGTCGGACGAGGCATCGGCTCGGGTTCCGGTAAGACCTGCGGGCGAGGACACAAGGGCCAGAAATCCCGGTCCGGAGGTTTCACCAAGATTGGTTTCGAGGGTGGTCAGATGCCGCTGCAGCGCCGCCTTCCGAAGGTCGGCTTTCGATCGAGGAAGGCCGGGCAGACCGCCGAGGTGCGCCTTGGGGAGATCGCGAAGGTCGAGGCAGAAATCGTCGATCTCGAAGCGCTCCAAGCTGCGGGAATCGTGAGCGCCCGGGCGAAGCGCGGCAAGGTCATTCTGTCGGGTGAGATCAGCAGAGCGGTCAAGCTGAAGGGCTTGTCCGTGACGAAGGGTGCGCGTGCGGCCATCGAGGCGGCCGGCGGCGAAATTCTGGAACTGGAAGCGTAGTCAGGCGGGAGTAGCGGCAGTGGCGGCAACGGGCTCGACAATGGCGGGGTCTCTCGGTGGTCTTGGAAAGATCACCGAGTTGCGTCAGCGCCTGCTGTTTCTGGTCGTAGCCCTGGTCGTCTACCGGATCGGGACCTTCATTCCTGTGCCGGGTATCAATCCGGAGGCGATGACCCGCTTTTTCGATCAGCAGAGCGGCACCATTCTGGACATGTTCAACATGTTTTCCGGTGGGGCGCTGCAGCGGCTCAGTATATTCGCACTGGGTATCATGCCGTATATCTCCGCCTCGATCATCATTCAGTTGATGACCGCGGTGCTACCCACATTGAAGGAACTGAAGAAGGAAGGGGAATCGGGTCGGAGGAAGATTACCCAGTACACGCGTTACGGCACCGTCGGTCTCGCGACATTCCAGGCGATCGGGGTTTCCGTGGCGTTGCAGAACCAGGGCGTCGCGATCGCGGCCGGACCGGGTTTCGTGTTCACCTCGACCGTATCTCTGGTCACCGGCACCTTGTTCCTGATGTGGTTGGGTGAGCAGATTACCGAACGCGGCATCGGCAACGGCATATCGATGATCATCTTCGCGGGAATCGTTGCCGGACTCCCTGCCGCTGTCGGCGGTACCCTGGAGCTGGCCAGCACAGGGGAACTGTCCGCCGCACTCGTCATCCTGCTGTTTGCGCTGGCCGTTGTCGTCACCGGGTTCGTGGTCTTTGTCGAAAGGGGGCAGCGGCGTATCACGGTGAACTACGCGAAGCGGCAGCAGGGCAGACGCATGTACGCGGCCCAGTCGAGCCATCTGCCCCTGAAGCTGAACATGGCAGGCGTCATTCCGCCGATTTTTGCCTCGAGTATCATTCTGTTCCCCGCCACGTTGGGGCAGTGGTTCGGTAGAAGCGCGGGTATGGGCTGGCTGCAGGATATCGTATCGACGCTATCTCCCGGGCAACCGATCTATGTGACCTGCTATGCGCTGGCGATCGTATTCTTCTGCTTTTTCTACACGGCTATCGTTTTCGATTCCCGCGAGACTGCCGACAACCTGAAACGATCGGGGGCATTTATTCCCGGTATCCGGCCTGGTGAACAGACCGCGCGATATATCGATGGGGTCATGACACGCCTGACCGCCGTCGGGGCGATCTACATTACCGCGGTCTGTCTGTTGCCCGAGTTTCTGATTCTGTCCTGGAACGTACCGTTTCATTTCGGGGGGACATCGCTGCTGATCATCGTGGTCGTCGTGATGGACTTCATGGCACAGGTCCAGGCTCAGTTGATGTCCCATCAGTACGAGGGATTGATGAAGAAGGCGAATCTCAAGGGCTACGGGCGTAGTGGTATCAGTAGGTAGGCGCACGGACAGGTCCAGCTAAGGAATCCAAGCGATGAAAGTCAGAGCATCCGTAAAGAAAATGTGCAGGAACTGCAAGGTCATTCGAAGAAATGGCGTGGTTCGCGTGATATGCAAGGATCCCCGTCACAAGCAGAGACAGGGCTAGTTCCTGCAAGTATCGACTCGTCCGTTAAGATCGGCGGCAGTCCCGAATTGGAAAGAACCGGAGTATTTATCGATGGCGCGTATAGCCGGCATTAACGTCCCAGTGAGTAAACATGTGGTAATCGCCCTGACATCGATCTACGGCATCGGGCCGACCCGGGCCGAGGCGATATGCGCGGCATCCGGTGTGCAGCGGGAGGCGAAGGTCAAGGACCTGACCGAGGCCGAAGTCGAGAAACTCAGGACAGAAACCGGCAAGTTCGTCGTTGAGGGAGACCTTCGGCGCGAGGTCACCATGAACATCAAGCGGCTGATGGACCTCGGGAGTTATCGTGGGCTTCGTCATCGCCGTGGTCTGCCGGTCCGCGGTCAAAGGACACGCACCAATGCACGGACCCGTAAGGGTCCCCGCAGGGCGATAAAGCGATAAAGAAGTAGCGTCAGTAAATTGATGCAGTTTTAACTTGATGGATACGGTATAAGCATGGCGAAGGCTCCAGCTCGAACGAAGAAAAAGGTCAAGAAGATCGTTACCGATGGTGTGGCGCATATTAATGCGTCGTTCAACAACACCATCATCACGATTACCGATCGGCAGGGAAACGCACTCTGCTGGGCGACATCGGGTGGATCAGGATTCCGTGGTTCCCGCAAAAGCACTCCCTTCGCCGCCCAGGTCGCGGCAGAGCGCGCGGGAAGGGCGGCGCTGGAATTCGGTGTGAAATCGCTTGAAGTCAATGTTAAAGGCCCGGGGCCTGGTAGAGAGTCTGCGGTACGTTCCCTGAATGCCGTGGGATTCAAGATCGTCAGCATCAACGATGTGACCCCGATACCCCACAATGGCTGCCGCCCTCCGAAGCGTCGCAGAGTTTGAGACCGAGTAGCAGATCATGGCGAGATATCTAGGACCAAAATGCAAGTTGAGCCGTCGGGAAGGGACCGACCTGATGCACAAGAGTCGGGCTCGGTCGCTCGATTCGAAGTGCAAGCTCGAGAAGATCCCGGGGCAGCACGCGGATCGGCGAACGCGGATTACCGATTACGGCCTGCAGCTCAGAGAGAAGCAGAAGCTGCGCCGCACGTATGGCGTTCTCGAACGGCAGTTCCGGAACTACTACAAGCGGGCATCCGGGAAGAAGGGGTCGACGGGTGAAAACCTGCTTCAACTCCTCGAAAGCCGACTGGACAATGTGGTGTATCGAATGGGTTTCGGCATTACCCGTGGCGAGGCCCGGCAACTGGTCAGCCACAGGGCGATCACGGTCAATGGTCAGACCGTCAATATCCCGTCGTACAGCCTGTCGCCCGGAGACGAGGTGGCCGTCCGGGAGAAATCCAGGACGCAACTCAGGATCAAGGAGTCGCTGGGGCTTGCGAGTCAATACGGATTTCCGGAATGGGTCGATGTCGACATCGACGCCATGAAAGGGGCATTCAAGGCCGCGCCCGAACGAAGCGAGCTGCCACCGGATATCAACGAGTCGCTCGTCGTGGAGCTTTATTCCAAGTAACGGAGCTTTAGGCGATTTCTGTCAAATGACATACCATCCTGCTTGTCTTTATCGTCCGTCCTCTGTGTTGCGACAACCGTTACAGAGTTCGACTATGCGCCGGTTGTCGCGCCTTGATGACGAACGAAAATCCGGCGCGATCCGGTATGCCATTTTCCGGTAATCGCCTTGCTCCAGGTATCGATGGCCTCCCGGCGCTTTGGCAGATCCATTGACGTCGAGGTTGTTCGAGTTCTCACGTTGATCAAGAGGTTTCAAGGTTGGGTAATCTGAACGAGTTGTTAAAACCGAGCATGGTCGATGTCGAAGCCATCAATCAACGCCATGCGAAGATCGTACTGGAACCGCTGGAGCGCGGGTTCGGGCATACGCTGGGAAATGCGTTGCGTCGCATACTTCTCTCGTCGATACCCGGCTGCGCGATCGTGGAAGTCGAGATTGAAGGGGTTCCGCACGAGTATGAAAGCATCGAGGGTGTGCAGCAGGATGTCGTCGATATCCTGCTGAACCTGAAGGGTGTCGCGATTCGAATGCACAACAAGACCGATGCGATGCTGCAGCTCAAGAAATCCGGGGCAGGTCCGGTTACGGCCGGGGATATCGCGGTAGATCACGATGTGGAGATCGTGAATCCGGAGCATGTTATCGCGGAGCTCAACGAGGATGCGTCCCTGGATATGACGCTCAAGGTCTTCAAGGGTCGTGGTTACGAGCCGGCGTCGACCCGGCGCAATGCGGATGAGCGGCCGATCGGCAGCCTGCTGCTCGATGCCAGTTATTCCCCGATCCGGCGCGTCGCCTACACCGTGGAGTCGGCTCGCGTAGAACAAAGGACGGACCTGGACAAGCTAGTCATCGATCTCGAAACGAACGGCACGGTGGATCCGGAAGACACGATTCGCGCGGCGGCGAGGATCCTACAGCAGCAGTTGTCGGTGTTCGTCGACCTTGAAGGTGAGAGTGTCTCGAGTCCGGAACCAACAGAGACCAAGATCGATCCGATCCTGCTGCTGCCGGTGGACGATCTCGAGTTGACCGTCAGGTCTGCCAATTGTCTCAAGGCGGAGGATATTCACCATATCGGCGATCTCATCCAGAAGACGGAAGTCGAGTTGTTGAAGACCCCCAACCTGGGTAAGAAGTCCCTGACCGAGATCAAGGACGTGCTCGGCTCGCATGGCCTGTCGCTGGGGATGAGATTGGAAGACTGGCCGCCTCCGGGGTTGAAGGAAGGGTCCTGATCTGCGGAAACAAGGCCCGGTAGAAGTTTGCAACAAGACATAGACAACGGTTACACACCATGCGCCACAGATATTCAGGAAGGCACCTTGGCCGGACCACCAGTCACCGCGAGGCGATGTTTCGTAACATGGCGGTGTCATTGTTCCAGCACGAGGCCATAGAGACGACGCTGGCCAAGGCCAAGGAATTGCGCCGGACCGCCGAGCCGCTGATCACCATGGCCAAGAACGACAGCGTCTCAAAACGCCGGCTGGCGTTCTCCCGACTTCGCGACAAGCAGGCGGTCGGGAAACTCTTTGCTGAACTGGGGCCGCGCTACAAGGAAAGGCCCGGCGGGTATCTCCGTATTCTCAAGTGCGGTTATCGGGCCGGGGACAGCGCCCCGATGGCATATGTCGAGCTGGTTGACCGACCGGAGCCGGCGGACGCCTAGGCAACGCGTTTCTGCGGATCGAGAGCCGGGCATTGCCCGGCTTTTTTGTGAGGTGTAGCCCCCCGGTGGCAGGCCTGTCCGGATTCGCCGGACAACCCAACAGCGCCGGATGCGCGGGGAGTCTGGTGTGGCCGGCCCCCGAATTCGCGAAGTGGGTAGGCGTTGTCAGGAGGTTCGTGACGTGATCGTGTTGATGACCGACTTCGGGTTGTCGGGACCGTATGTCGGACAGGTTCAGGCAGCGATTCTTCGCCGGAGTCCACAGGTTCCGGTCGTCAACCTGTTCGCTGACCTGCCGGTATTCGAACCCGTCTGTGCCGCCTATCTCGTTCCCGCTTTCGTCCCGCAGTTCCCGAACGGGACCGTATTCCTCTGTGTTGTCGATCCCGGAGTCGGAACGACCCGCCCCGCCGTGTTTCTTTCGGCCGACGACTACTGGTTCGTCGGTCCCGACAACGGTATCTTCAGCGTGGTCTGCGCGAGGGCCGAACGGCTTCGCGTGTGGGACCTTGAAGCGCCCGAGGACCGGGAGATATCGAGCAGCTTTCACGGCAGGGACCTGTTCGCCCCCGTCGCTGCCCGACTGGCGACCGGGGAGCTTCCCGCTGGTAGGGAGCGACGGATCGACCGCACGGCCCTGGAAAATCTGCCCGCTGAACGCTCTCAAGTGGTCTATATCGATCACTACGGCAACGCGATGACGGGCCTGCGCGCAGAGTCGGTGAGCGAAGGCACCCGATTCGTGGTGGGAGGGCGCATACTGCAATACGCCAGGACCTTCGGTGAGGCGGTCCCGGACAGACCTTTCTGGTATCGTAATTCGGTGGGGCTCGTTGAATTCGCCTTGCGGGAAGACAGCGTGGCCCGCTCCATAGGCCTGAAGGTCGGGCAGGAATTCGCCATCGAGCGGGACTGAAATCCGGACCGGGCGTTCCGAACGGTGACGTCCTCGGCCAGTAAGATTCGGATATGCCTGTCACGAGGTCATCGCACCGGGCCGCTGGCCCGTCAATTCGTTCCAGCGTATCGATCCGATAACGGACCATGGTCATGGATATGGGCGAGTCCCGAAAAATCTGGACGGTCATTCCGGCTGCGGGCGTGGGCAAACGCATGGGCGCCGGGATTCCAAAACAGTATCTCGAGCTGAATGGACGCCCGGTCATCGAGCACAGTCTCCGGGCCTTCTCGGAACACCCGCGGGTATCCGGTGTCGTCGTCGTTCTGGGACCCGAAGATTCGTACTGGCAGACGCTGTCGATCGCGAACGCCCCGGCGGTGATCACCGTCCCGGGGGGCAGTGAACGCTGTCATTCCGTGCTGAATGGACTGGTCGCACTGGAGGACCGGGCACACGAAGACGATTGGGTCATGGTGCACGACGCGGCGCGCCCCTGTATCTCGCGAGACGGCATCGACCGACTGATCGACGCGGTCGCGAATTATCCCGTGGGGGGCATCCTGGCGGTTCCCGTGCACGACACGCTCAAGCGGGCGGCCGAGGGTGACAGGATCGACGTAACCGTGGAGAGGGAAGGACTGTGGCGCGCGTTCACACCCCAGATGTTTCGTCTGGGTCGTTTAAAGAACGCGCTTGTCGACGCGGAGGTCCAGGGAAGGCTCGTCACCGATGAGGCGTCCGCCATGGAGGCCATGGGCGATCATCCGCTGCTGGTCGAAGGCAGCGCGGAGAATATCAAGATTACCCGGCCCGAGGACCTGCCGCTGGCGGAGTATTTCCTTGGCCGTGACGCGTCGGGTCGGGGAAACGATCGGAAGGATTCATGAAAATAGGTTGCGGGTACGACGTACACAGGTTCGCCGAGGGTGATCACATCGTCCTTGGCGGTGTCACCATCGCCCACTCGAACGGACTTGCCGCGCACTCGGATGGCGACGTCCTGATCCATGCGGTCTGCGATGCCCTGCTGGGCGCGGTGGCGCTGGGGGACATCGGGCAGCATTTCCCGGACACCGACAGCCGTTTCCTCGGGGCGGACAGCCGGGATCTGCTCAGGCGGGTGAGATCGCTCGTCACGCGCACGGGATACCGGCTGGGAAACCTGGACAGCGTGATCATTGCGCAGGCGCCGAAGATGGCGCCCCACGTCGAAGCGATGCGCAGAAACATCGCATCGGACCTCTCCTGCGGACTCGATCGGGTCAGCGTCAAGGCGACCACGACGGAGAATCTGGGGTTCGAGGGTCGCGGGGAGGGGGTCGCGGTGCATGCGGTCTGTCTGCTGGAACGGATCCCGACCGAGGACTGACTGACGCTCCTGGGGGCCTTACCAAACGTCTTCGCCCGGACATCAGCCCCTCAGATGACCTTCTCCTCCATGACGTCCGCCAGAATCCCGGCATGCGTGCCGGCCTCGAGTCGCGGACCGAAGCTCGAAATCACGCGCGCAGAGGCCGCGCTGGCGATCTTGCCGGCGTCTTCCCACGAATGGCCCTCGGTGATTCCGTAGAGGAATGCACCGGCGAACATGTCGCCAGCACCGTTGGTGTCGACCGCGTGGACTTCGTGCGGGGCGATCTCGATGAATTTCGTCCCGTCGAACGCCAGGGCCCCGTTGGCCCCTCGGGTGACGGCGAAGGCGCGTGATACCCTGCGCAGCGCCTTGACGGCTACGGCCAGGTCGTCCGTATCGGCCCAGGCCAGGGCCTCCGCCTCGTTGCAGAACAGGAGATCGATCCCGTCGCCCAGCATCTCCGAGAGCCCCTCGCGAAAGTACTTCACCATGGCCGGGTCCGAGAACGTCAGCGCGACCCGCGCACCCGCGGCCTGCGCAATCTGTCGTGCTTCGATGGCCGCGGCGCGTCCCGTCGGCGAGGAGACCAGATAGCCCTCGATGTACAGGTACCGGGAATTCCCGATCGCGGCGGCGTCCAGCTCGTCGGTGGACAGGGTTTCGGTGATCCCGAGGTAGGTGTTCATGGTCCGCTCGGCGTCGGGGGTGACCATCACCAGACAGCGTCCCGTGTCTCCGTCCTTGCGTTCCGTGTGGAGATTGGAATCCACGCCCGCTTCGGCGAGGTCGTCGACATAGAATTCCCCCAGTTCGTCATTCGCGACCTTGCAGGAATAGAAGGCGCGGCCGCCGAATCGGCTCACTGCGACGATCGTGTTGGCCGCTGAGCCGCCGCAGGACCAGCGGGCATTGCCGTGGCCGAGATGGGCCAGCAGCTCGATCTGGCGGTTCTGGTCGACCAGCGTCATCAGGCCCTTGCCGATATGCGCCTTATGCAGGAAGTCGTCCTCGACCGAGAACTCCATATCGACCAGCGCGTTGCCGACACCATAGACGTGATATTTCCTTTCCATATCGACTCTCGCTAGATCGTATGCCCCGGGTAGTGACGCCGGGAGGCGCATTCTAGCAGATGGCTATGCGGCGTGGCGGGACGGGTCTGGCGACGACACGACGATCAGCTGCCATTGATCCAGCGCTCGATATCGGCCGGTTTTGGAGGCGCTGCGGTGTCCACGGGTATGGCCTCCGCACGCTCGATCCCGGTCAACGGGTCGTAGTATTCGAGTTGATGCGCCAGGACGCGCTCATCGGCATCCGAAGGATCGGCATCCAGTGCTGCGCGCCGCTCGATCCGCTTGCGCAGCGTCTCGAGGTCGGCCTGCAGGTCCAGGATCCGGAACCCCGCTCCGCAGATTCGCGCCAGCTGCCGGAACTCGAAGCGCCGAGGGGCGTTCAGGAAGGTCGCATCGACGATCACGGGGAACCCCGCCTCGACGATCTCCCTGGCGAGCTCGGCCAGCCGGCCATAGACGCGCCGGCCGGCCTCGGCCGAATAGATTCCTTCATCGATGCCGCCCTGTTCCCGCTCACCCGGCGCCATGCCGAACAGCCGCTTGCGCTCCAGGTCGGAACGCAGCCAGACTGCGTCGACGAGCTCGCTCAGGTGAGAGCAGAGCGTGGATTTCCCGGAGCCGGAAAACCCGTGCGTGATCCAGACAAAGGGCCGGCCCGCGCGGGTGTAGGTGTCGGCCAGCTCGACGTACTGAGCGCATTCCGCCACGTTGCGTTCGCGCGTGTCGGGGTCCGACACCGACTGGGACGCCCGGATCGCGGAGACCTTGGCGCGTACCAGTGCGCGGTAGACCTGGTACAGGCGCAGCAGGGTGAGCCCACCGTAGTCTCCGGTCTCATGGATATATGTGTTCAGGACCCGACGCGAATGCCGCCTGGCGCCGCGGTCGTCCAGGTCCATCAACAGAAACGCCAGCTCACTGATCACGTCGATCCAGCGAAGCCCGGGGTTGAACTCGATGCCGTCGAACAGCGTTAACTCACCGTCGATAACGGCAACGTTTCCGAGGTGCATGTCACCGTGGCACTCGCGGACGAAGCCCTCGGCCTTACGCAGTTCCATTGCCTGGGTCAGCGCGGCATGCCGTTCGAAGGTCCACAGCGCCAGGGGGACCAGCCGATCCTCCAGGCCGGGGTCGGAGACATTCCTGCGGACCGCGGAGAAATTGTGCTCCATCGCGTCCAGGATGCGCCGTGGCGTCCCCCAGTCGGAGTCGAACGGGGCGACGGCAACGCGAGCGTGAAACTCGGCGACCCGTTGTGCGAGCCGCGTGGCCGTGGCGGCATCGAGCGGGGTCGTCTTCATGCGCTCGGGCAGCAGGTCCCCCTGGGCAAACTGTCGCATCCGCACGGCGTATTCCAGGACTTCACCCGGTCCGTCGATGCGTGGGGCGGAAACCGAACCGGCGATGGTGGCCACGTCGAGGTAGAGATCCGGTGCAAGCCTCCGGTTCAGACGGAGCTCCTCCTCGCAGAAGAACTTGCGGCGCTCGATGCCACGGTAGTCCAGGAAGCCGAGATTGACAGGCTTCTTCAACTTGTAGGCCAGTTCTCCCGTGAGCAGAACCCACGAGATATGGGTCTCGATCAGCTCGATCGGTCCGCAGGCGTGGGGATAGGCTGCCGCCTTGAGCAGGCCCTGGATCAGATCTGGCAGCGGCACTGTGGTGTCCCGGTCGTCTCTGGGTTTCGGTATGGGAACGTCCCGTCCGCGGAGACAGGATGAAGGGGATTTCATCGGGGCGATGCCATCGCCTCGCGTTCGTGGCCGTGTCCCGACGGGTCAAGGCCACGCTTCATGTTGAATGAACTCCGGTGGTGGCGCAAGACACGCGACGTGGCGATATACTGCGCCTGCACCGTGGAATTCCGCGCCATCGACCGGAGCGGGCGTTTTTGTCGCGGGTAGAACGGCGTGTCGGGCCACGGATCCTGTGTCGCGCGGGATTCGCCGCTCCCGGCCAGTGCTCGATTCCCATTTCCAGTCACCGCATGCCGAAGAAAAAGCAGAGCAGCAGACGTTCGAGACCCGCGCGCCGCTTCGCAGGGGCCGTTCGCAGGCGCACCACTATGGGAAAAACCGGATCCTGGCAACGTGGGTTGCGGCGCGCGCTGCCGGCAGTGATCCTGACGTCCTTCGTTCTGGTGCTCGCCTGGGTTCTGTGGCTCGACTACCGCATCGTCGACCAGTTCGAGGGGCGGCGCTGGGCGCTGCCGGCCAGGGTGTTCGCGCGTCCCCTGGAGCTTCACGCCGGGAAGGGGATCGCGGCCGCCGACCTCGTCGCGGAGTTCGGCCTGCTTCGCTATCGGGAAGTCTCCCAGGTTCGCGCGCCCGGGGAGTATCGGGTGTCGGGCGACACGGTCTATTTTCATTCGCGCGGTTTCCCGTTCCCCGGCGAGAACACACCGGGCCGTCTCGTACGCGCGGATTTCGCCGGGCACGAGATCCGCCGCCTTGGCGACGCGTCGACGGGTGCGGAGATCGACCTGCTGCGCGTGGAACCTGTTCCCATTGCCAGTATCTATCCGGGTCACGGAGAGGACCGCATGCTGGTGCGCCTGGAGGATGTCCCCCCTTTGCTCCTCGACGCCCTGCTGGTCGTCGAGGACCGCCGTTTCCGCGACCACCACGGTGTCGATCCCGCGGCCATCGCCCGCGCCATGCTCGCGAACCTGCGCGCGGGCAGGGCAGTACAGGGGGGAAGCACCCTGACTCAGCAACTGGTCAAGAATTATTTTCTCACCAATGAGCGGACCCTGAGCCGCAAGCTGAACGAAGCGGTCATGTCCCTGTTGCTGGAGGCCCACTACGACAAGGACGAGATCCTCGGCGCCTATCTCAATGAGGTGTACCTGGGCCAGGATGGCGAACGCGCGATCCACGGATTCGCGCTCGCCGCCCAGTTCTACTTCGAACGCCGGCTGGGCAACCTCGAGCCGGAGCAGGTCGCGCTGCTCGTCGCGATGGTCAAGGGGCCGTCCTGGTATGACCCCAGACGCCATCCGGAGCGGGCGATCGAGCGCCGGAACCTGGTGATCGACCTGCTCGAGGAGGCGGGAACGCTGGATCCACAGGCGGCCGCGGCCGCGCGCGAACGGCCGTTGGGCGTAACGGACGCCGCGCCAACGGGACGCACCCCGTTCCCCGCGTTTCTGCAAATGGTCCGCAAGCAACTGCTGCGGGACTACCGCGAAGAGGACCTGCGCGAGGAAGGATTGAAGATCCTCACCACCATGGACCCCCTGGTTCAGATCAGGGCCGAGAAGGCGATGCAGTCGAGCCTGCCGCGACTGCCGGGTGGCAAGGAAGACGGAGAAGCGGCGCTTCAGGCCGCAGTCGTCGTCACCGCCATCGGCACCGGCGAGGTGGCGGCGTTGATCGGTGGACGCGATCCGCGATTCGCCGGGTACAACCGGGCGATCGAGGCGGCCCGGCCCGTGGGCTCGCTGATCAAACCCGTGGTCTATCTCGCCGCACTGGAACGTCCCGGCAGCTACACGCTCGCGACGATGCTCGACGACGGTCCCATTAACGTCAAGCTGGCCAACGGAAAATCGTGGTCACCTCAGAACTACGACCGCGAGAGCCATGGGCGGGTCTCGCTGCACGACGCGCTCGTCCATTCCTACAACCAGTCCACCGCGCGATTGGGCATGGAGGTCGGTGTGGAGTCGGTCGCGCGCCTGCTCGGCAGGCTCGGGGTCGAGCGACCCGTGCCTGCCTACCCGTCGCTGCTGCTCGGTGCGGTCGAACTGTCTCCCATAGAGGTCGCCCAGGTGTACCAGGGACTCGCCGATGGCGGATACAGCGTCCCACTGAACGCCATTCGCTCGGTCGCCAACCGGGACGGACAGACGCTCAATCGTTATCCCCTGCGCATCAGCCAGGCAGCCGACGCGGAGAGTGTGTTCCTCGTCACCTCCGCCCTGAGGGACGTGACGGTGCAGGGGACGGGCAAGAGTCTTCGCCAGCGCCTGCCGCCCGGTCTGGCGGTGGCGGGCAAGACCGGCACCACCAACGACTACCGCGATAGCTGGTTCGCGGGCTACGCGGGTGACTTCGTCACTGTTGTCTGGCTGGGTCGCGACGACAACCGTCCCACGGGTCTTACCGGGTCGAGTGGCGCACTTGTCGTGTGGGCGGATATCATGCGCAGGATCTCGACGCGGCCACTCGTTCTGGACGCACCGCAGGGTGTCGAATGGCTGCGGATCGACCTTGCCACCGGGCTGCTGGCCGACACGGGTTGTGATGGGACTCAGGAACTACCCTTTATCCGGAACTCCCAGCCAGCGGGTGTCGCACCGTGCGCGAGACGGGTCAGCGAGAAAGCCAGGTCGCCACTGAAATGGCTGAAAGGACTGCTGAATTGAATCGACCCACATGGATTCGTCTCCCGGTGCTCACCGGGCTGTTACTGGCTATCCTGATTTCGGCCTGTTCCGTGCCGCAACGGCCCTCACCGGCCCCGGCGCCGCCACCCGATGTCACGATCGTGCCCTCCTCGCGGGAACTGGCCGCGGAGACGCCCTCTGGACCGGTGCGCGAACTGCTGCGCAAGGCCGGAGAGCAGTACGCCTCGGGGGATCTCGATGGCGCCGCGGCGACCCTGGAGCGCGCGATCCGGATCGCCCCCTCCGAACCCCTCGTCTGGCAGCGACTGGCGCTGGTCCGCCTGGACCAGGGGGACTGGGAACAGGCCGAGACGCTGGCGCTGAGATCGAGTGGTCTGGCACCCGGGAATGCCGGACTGAGGAAGGTGAACCAGGACATCATCGTCGAGGCGCGTGAAGCGGCGGCGGGCGGCAGATAGGCGTGCGCGCCGGGGATCTGCTGGATCGCGACGGGCCCTTCGCGCGCCACCTGGAGCGGTTCAGCTCCCGGCCGCAGCAGCAGCGCATGGCCGATGCGGTCGAGACGGCCCTGGAAACCGGCCGGACGCTGGTCGTCGAAGCCGGCACCGGGGTCGGAAAGACCTTCGCCTATCTGGCGCCGGCCCTGGCATCCGGACTCAAGGTGATTGCCTCCACCGGCACCAGGCACCTCCAGGACCAGTTGTTTCACAAAGACCTGCCCGTGGTTCGTAAGGCGCTGGGCGCGAACGTGAGCGCCGCGCTGCTCAAAGGCCGCGCGAACTATCTCTGCCACCACCGGCTACGGCTTGCGAACGACGCTGGGACGCGCTTCGTCTCGCGTCGCGACCTGTACCACGTCAGCCGCTGGGCGGGTGTCACGCGGACCGGCGATATCGCCGAGGTCGTCGAGGTGCCCGAAGCGTCCCCGGTGTGGCCGATGGTCACCTCCACGGTCGACAACTGCCTGGGCAGCGACTGCGAGTCCTTTCAGGATTGCTGGCTGGTACGCGCGCGGCGTAGTGCGCAGGCCGCCGACCTGGTGGTGGTCAACCACTACCTCTTCTTCGCCGATCTCGCGATCCGTGACGAAGGCTTCGGCGAACTGCTGCCGGATGCCGATGCGTTTATCCTGGACGAGGCCCATCAGTTACCCGAGATCGCCTCGGCGTTCTTCAGCACCGGCATCAGCGCGCGGCAACTGCGGGACTTCACCGCGGACACCGTCGCCGAACAGCTCCGGGACGCGACGGATATGCAGGAACTGCGCGAGCTGTGTGACGCCGTCGGCAACGCCGCGGCGCGTTTCCGGCTGAGCCTCGGTGAACGGGAGCGAACCGCGCCCTGGCGGGCGGTGCGCGGCAAGGCGGCGGTGGGCGAGGCGCTGGAAGAGATCCGGGAGCGGCTCGGCGACTGTGCAGCGGCGCTCGAACTGGCCTCGGAACGCGGAAAGGGCCTGAACAACTGCCACCAGCGCGCCCTGGAACTCACGCGCCGCCTGGATGCCATGGCGGAGGACGACGCCGGGACGGTCCGCTGGTTCGAGACCACGCGACGCGGGTTCACGCTGCACCTGACCCCGCTCGACGTGGCGTCTCTGTTCGCCGAAAGGATGTCGTGCTACCGGGGGGCGTGGATCTTCACCTCGGCCACACTGGCGGTGGGGGACTCCTTCGAGCACTTCCGCGACCGGCTCGGCCTGGGCAATGCCGACGAGCTGAAACTGGACAGCCCGTTCGACTACGAGGCCAACGCGCTGCTCTACGTGCCCGGCGGGATGCCGGATCCGGGCGGCCAGGAACACACCCGTGCAGTCGTGGACGCCATGCTGCCCCTGGTGCGCGCGAACGGGGGCGGCGCGTTCGCGCTGTTCACGAGCTACCGCGCGCTGCGTGATGCGGCCGGGATGCTGTCCGGTGTCTGGGACGGTCCGCTACTGGTGCAGGGCGGTGCGCCGCGCAGAGAACTGCTGGAGCGGTTCCGGGAGCAGGGCAATGCGCTGCTGCTCGGAACCGGGAGTTTCTGGGAGGGCGTGGACGTCAGGGGCGAGGCCTTAGGGTGCGTCGTCATCGACAAGCTGCCGTTCGCCTCGCCCGGCGATCCGGTAACCCAGGCGCGTATCGAGGACCTGCGCACCCGGGGCGGCAATCCCTTCATGGAACTCCAGGTGCCGCGTGCCGTCATCATGTTGAAGCAGGGAGTCGGGCGCCTCATCCGCGGAGAGGAAGACACCGGGGTCGTGATGATCTGCGACCCGAGACTGACCCGGAAGCACTACGGTCGGATCTTCCTGGAAAGTCTGCCGCCGATGGCGGTGACCGAAAGCCGGGACGTGGCGACTACGTTCCTGTCCGCACACACTGACCCCGTCGGGAACGGGTCGCCGCTCGCCGCGGAATGATCCCGAAGATGCGAAATTCCCTCCGCCTGCCTCTGACAGGTCAGTTGATCCGGCGCACGCCTGTGCAGGCGAGCTGCGTCCAGTGAACCTGCTCGCCATCGAAACGGCAACAGAGGCCTGTTCCGTGGCGTTGCGCTGTGGCGGCGACGTCCTGGCGCGGTTCGAACTGGCGCCCCGCCAACACGCCGATCTCGTCCTGTCGATGTGCTCCGAACTGCTGGGCGAGGCGGGTATTCGGGCGAATCAACTCGATGCGGTGGCTTTCGGCCGCGGTCCCGGTTCCTTTACCGGCCTGCGGATCGCGGCCGGCACGGTGCAGGGCATCGCCTTCGGACTCGACCTGCCGGTGGTCCCCGTGTCCACCCTCGCCGCGATGGCGCAGGGGGCCATCGCCGAACGCGGGGTCACACGCGTGCTCTGTGCCCTGGACGCCCGGATGGACGAAGTCTACTGGGGCGCGTATGAAAAGGGCGAAGACGGACTGGCGCGAGCGATGGATGAGGAACGCGTCAGTCCCCCGGAGCGGGTCCCGGTTCCTTCGACGGGTCAATTCCATGGTGCGGGTAGTGGCTGGGAATCCTACGGCGCGATACTGCGCGGGCGCATAGGCGCCGATAGATTGGCTGGCATCGAGGAGGATCGCTTACCCGACGCCCGGTACGTCCTGCCACTAGCCGTTGACCGTTTCACCAAGGGGGAAGCGGTGCCGGTAGAGCAGGCCCAACCCGTCTATCTCAGGGACAGGGTCGCGAAGAAGGCATTGCCACCCTGAACCGTTGCGAAAAGTTACCGAACGGAAAACCATTCAACCGGCCAGCAGGCCATTCAGGGGACTGACCACCGCATTTCCACCGCGTTTGATGACATGGGTATACTTGAAATGTGTAGCTGCACATTTGATCTATAGCTTTTAAGATAAATATTTTCGGCAAAAAATCAGGCAGTTACCATCTCATGGTACAACCCAAAGAGAGATAGCACCTCTTTCGAGGCATTCTTAAAAATTTCCAGGGACTCGTGCACCTTTCCCTTCAGGGCTTCAA
>JAJDOJ010000027.1 GCA_022340215.1 Gammaproteobacteria bacterium | reverse complement strand
ACTTCCATATACTGATCGAAATGCCCGAAGGCAGCCCCCTACTTGCTTTTCTTGTTGTCAGCCAACACCACACGTTCCATTAACTCACTGATTTCACAATCAAAATAGTCGCAGAGCTTACCGATTGCATCGGTCGTCGTGCTGTAACCGCGGGTATTCGCGATGCGCGAGAGCGTGTTACGGGAGATCCCGGTGGCCTCCGCAACCTCGTCCAAGGTCACCCTGCGGTCTTCAACAAAACTTTTCTGCGCAATCAATTCTTTGAGCTTGTATCGGATCATTCCGGCTTTTTGATGTCGCAAATCATTTAATTTTGATGCGATTGTACCAATTGTGGGTCACCTAGCATCTGATTTACTCCATCAACCCAATAATCCCGCCCGCACCGGGGAGTAATTGATCGCCCCCCGATAGCTGCAAACATGCACCTTACCCCGCATGTGGTCCCTAGTATTGTCAGCAGCCAAATCAACCGAGCCGATCGCAGCGGGGCATCTCCCGGTGGCGCCCTCGCCTCAGGTGCTGGCGCCCTTCCGTCCGCTGTTGAAATCTATCCGCGGCGCGGTTGGTCTGCCTGAGCGCCATTGGCAGGAGGTCTACGTACCAGTACTGAACAACTACGCTGCGCTGTGCCAGCGCTTGCCGGCTTCCGAGGCGCATCATCACGCCTGAGCTTGGCGGTCTTTTGCGTCACGGCCTAGAGACGATGCTCGAGGCACTGACATTGCGCCGGAATCAGCTGTTGCCTGCAGGCGCGACGGCTGAAGAGATCGCCAGCCAGCAGGACCTTTGGACCTACGCTACCGTAACCGCTGCCCTACTCCACGACGTTGGCAAGCCGATCTCAGACCTTGTGGTGACCTACATATCACCGACCGACACGCAGCCGCGGATTTGGCAGCCACTGACTGGAATGCTCCCGATGGGGGCCCAGTACCGCTTTCGCTTCAACCCACAGCGCGAGTATCACCGGCATACGCTGATGCCACCGCTGCTCGTGCACAGGATACTGCCGCAGGTCGGTCTGAACTGGCTCGCGTCGGAACCTGCCGTGTTCGATGCATGGCTTGCCACCATCAGCGGGACCGAGGACGCAGGGCCTTTGGCAACGATCGCTCATGCGGCAGACGGTACCTCGGTCGCCCGCGACTTGTCCGGTGGGGTACACACGCGGTCGCCGGCAGCGCGCGCCAAACCGCTTGCCGAAAGGCTGCTGACCGGTCTGCGGCAAATGGTCCGAGCAGGCACGGTCACGCTCAACCGCCCGGGCGCCTCCGGGTTCGTTGCTGAAGGCAGCTTGTGGCTTGTTTCCAAGCGGGTACTCGACGACCTGCAGGAACATCTCACGAGAAAAGGTCAGACGGGAATCCCGGGGCGCAACGATCGACTGATGGATGAGCTGCAGCAGTGGCACATCATCAATGCCAATGGTGACAAGGCAGTCTGGTTTTGTGAGATCCGGATCGGTGACTGGTGTCAGACGTTGTCGTGACTACGGATGGAGCTGACCCAGATCTGGCCGGATCTCAAGGAGGTGCCAACCACCGCCAATCTTTCGGTATCGCCGTCTGCGCGATCTCCTGATTCTGGTACAGCAAGCGCTGGAGCGTGCGACGAGCAGATTATCGAATCTTCTGGCGGGAAGCACGCCCCGCCCCACAACTCGCCTGCGAACGACTCGGAATTGCCGGCCGGCCGTCTAGGTTCTGGCGGGGCGCCCGACAGCGACTCTTCACCGATTGCCCCTTCAGATCCAGCGACGATGAGTCAGCGGGACACGGGCGGGGCCCGTTCGGCAGCGGCACTGGCTACGACATCAACCGATTCATCGGCCGACGACGAGGGCAACACGGACCTCGGCCAGCGCTTCGTTGAGTGGCTAAAAACCAACATCCGTGAGCGACGCATCGAGATCAACACGCCCCGCGCACGCGTTCACGTGCTGACCGAAGGCCTCGCACTGATCACACCTGGGATATTCCGCGACTTCAGCCCCCACCATTGGGAGCGCGCGCAGAAGCGTTTCCAGAAGATCAGGCTTCACGCGAAGACCGAGAAAGACACGAACGTCTGGACCTGCCAAGTCGCCAAAGACCGCAGGACTTCAACCGTGAAAGTGATGCTCATTCCCAACGCCGAAACAGCCCTCGGGATCGAAATTCCTGAACCCAATCCCGTAATGACACTTATCAATGCCGAACAACTAAAGCGTCCAGTAAGGTCACCGCCTTTTTCTGACAAGGAGATGACAGTCGATCAGTTGGGTGCGACCTTCTGGCGCCTATCGAAGGCGACCAATATCCGCATCTCGCCGCACCGTCTGCGCCACACAATGGTCACCGAGTTGGCGGCATCCAAGGATATTCGCACGCTGCAGGAACTGCTCGGTCACACGAACATCAGCACGACGATGCAGTATGTACATCCGGACATGGATCGCATGCGCAATCTTCTCGAGACATTTTCGTCTTGATCGTTGCCGGGTGAGAACCGACGTGCTAAAAATTCGGTGACATACCTGCATACGGTATTGCTCTGCTTCCAGCGTTAACGCGGTGGGAGCAGCACGACTGGCAAGTGGTTGGATGCGCTGACCGCTACGCCTCAATGGAGACGTAGCTGGGAAGATCAAGCGACAGTCGTCGGCTTTGATTACAAATCAGCTGCTCTACCAACTGAGCTACGCCAGCGTCTGGAGACCCGGGTGCTTTCGGCGCCTCTCGACAAGAGACGTTCCGGGTCGCGATATGGAGCCTGGATCCGGCCTCCGGGCGCCAATTATACGACCATCGTGGGTCGATACCCAGCCGGGATTACCACCCTGGCGTATCCGATGGGGGTGTGGGCCAATCGTGATTCCCCCACCGATATCCGACCTTTTGCGGGCGGGATTACTACAATTGTTATGGGATTCGGCTGCGGCCGCGCTGCGCTAGATTCTCCGATTGACGGAATACACAGCCAAGGCAAGGGATTTTGGATTTTTCCACCTCACAAGGCACAATCGACCGTCCATGGAATGGAGGTGGGTGAATCGATGAGCGTTAATCACGATCATTACCTCGTCACACAGGTCGATGCCTGTGTCGAACGGATCTGCGCCCTGGGTTGCGCCGTTGTCTATCAGGTCATCACCCTGATGGAGCAGGGCAAGTGCGCCCGCGAGATCACCGGCCTCACCTGCGTCGACCGGCGGAAGGTATTGAAGGAACTCAGGGAGATCATGTCGGTTTACGACGCCCGGGCCGGAGGACATTCGTGCAAGGTTGAAAGGGCAAAAAACTCGGTCTGACGCGAGAATCAACCCAAGACACTCCACCTCCCGATACGCCACCTGAAGACACTCATCCCCTCTGCACTGTGGCTTGCACTCGTATTGAACTCCGTCACGGACGCCGCCCTCCCAGTCGCCGACATCGACATGAAACTCAAACAGGTTTCCGAGCATGTGTACTGCGTGCAGGGCATCCCCGGAGTGGCCACCGACAATCAGGGTTTCAGCTCCAACGCCTCGGCCGTGGTGACCGACAAGGGCGTGGTGGTCATCGACGCGCTGGGAACTCCCTCTCTGGCCGCCCTGTTTCCGTTTACGGGGGGCGCCGATACGGCGCACTGGCTCGATTTGCTGGAAAAACTCGACCGGACGGATCTCACGCCGCTGGTACCGGGACATGGCGCCGCAGCGAAGGATCCGGATGCCGCCGTGGCACTGACCCGAGATTACCTGCGGCAGGTCCGTTCGGTGATGAAGGCGGCGGTCGACGAGATGGTCCCTTTCGACGAGGCCTATGATTCGGCCGATTGGTCAGAATTCGAGAACCTTCCGGCCTTCGATGCCGCCCACCGGCGCAATACCTACGGGGTCTACCTGTCGATGGAGCAGGAGTTGCTCGCGCAGTAGACGCCCCCGCTACCTCGGGGCATCCCGACCAGCCCTGTTCGCGTGTCGAACCGAAGCCTCGGACGACTCGCCGCCTGCCCGCTGCAATGCCAGATCAGGGCGATGTTGACCGCGAGCCCAAGGACACTGGCGTGATTGCCAAAGGGGCGGTGGACGACCAGCTTGGGGAAACAGGAAATGACCAATCAGAAACCCGAGCGTGATCCCGGTGCCCGTGAGAAATCCGGCGACCAGGGGTGCGGATTTCTGGTGCTTCCAGTGGAGTCCGAGCAATAGCGCGGGCGCCGTCTGGGCCGGTAATTCGGTCTTGATCTTCAGTTGCCAGATGTTCTGCGGCAGCAGGATCGCGAGGCTGGCCGATCTCGCCATGACCAGCGTCGAGATCAGCTTGCCCAACCGGGTCAAGCGGCGTTGATCCTAAATGCGGCCGGCAGGCCACACGATGTCCTGGGTCACCGACGAGGCGACTAACAGCAGCGCACTGTCCGCACTGGGCATGACCGCGGCGAACACTGCCTCCACGAACAGGATCACGACCCAGGCGGCCGCCGCCGTACGGGTGAGCGCGAAGTCCCTGAGGATCCGCAGGGTAATCCCGAGGCCCACGATTCCCTGCGCGTGGGACACATCACCCGTCATCGGCCCCCGTTCCGCCTCGGACTCGCGCCGCCAGAGCCGCTCGATACCGAACGCGACAAAGACGGCGTATCGCACCGTGAAAGTGAGTGCGTAGATCACCCAGAACGGTAGTCCAAGGACCTCGAACCGAACGTCCCAGCCGACGAAGGTCCAGGGGGCGGAAATCACGATGAGAAACAAATTGATCAGGGTATACCGTTTCAATCCGCGTCCATCATCAACCACACCCGGGCCATATACCAGCAGGCCTGCAGCACTCCATTCGCGGGACATAACTGTTATTTTGCGCAGGTTTCTCTGTGCACGTCGCCCTGTGATTCGATCGGGTACCGGAAACCATTTCGTAACAATACCGTAGTCAGAACGTTACAAGAAGTTCCAACAAGCGTAACCAATGCTTCATCGTGGTGAAACCCGCGATGAATACGCTTTGCGTCATACCGTCTCCGCCAATGTTGGTTACGGAGATACCCACCGGTTAGTCAACGGATACGTTTGACCAAAAAAGAGGATGTGATCGATGAGAGAAACAAACAACCGTTCCAATAACCCGTGCGGGATCTGGGACGACGATGGTTCCGCAGATGTATTACCCGGTAGCGCCGCACGTCCCAGGACTTCGGAGCCGTTCTCGGCGATCCTCGAGCGTGCCGTCGATCGGCGCGGATTGCTGAAGGGGGCGGCTTTCGGTGCGACACTCGTGATCGCACAGGCAGTGCTGCTCGAACGCGAGGGTTTGAAGGCGGAAGACAAACCCGTAGCCGCGGACCCGCGGCGCAGGCTGCGGTTTCGTACGGTCCCGCCGGGCAATGAACAGGAAGTGATGGTGCCGCCCAACTACAGGGTCCATGTCGTTCTGGCATGGGGCGACCCCCTATTCCCCGGTGCGCCGGATTTCGACGTATCAAACCAGACTTCCCAGGCACAGGCACGGCAGTTCGGCTTCAATGCGGACCTGGTCCTCTGGTATCCGCTACCGAAGTCGATATTGGACAGGGTCTACACCACACATTACCTGCCGGAAGAAGTCAGCACGGCACTAGGCAAGGCCTATCCGACCCTCAAGAAAAAGTCCAGCGAGCGAGCCCTGGTGGTCGTGAATCACGAATATACCAAGGCCCGGGACATGTTCCCGGACTATGACAAAGCGACCTACCCGACCCTTGAACAGACGCGTGTCGAGATCGAGGCGCACGGCTTCTCCATCGTGGAACTTGTGCTCGACGAACGCGGGCAGTGGCGCTTCAACATCGCCTCGCCTTTCAACCGCCGCGTGACCGGTTCCACACCGATGGAGATAACCGGGCCCCTTCGCGGCCATCCGCTGATGCAGACCCTGGGCAACCCCGCAGGCACGGAGGTGCGCGGCTGTCTCAACAACTGCGCCGGTGGCAAGACGCCCTGGGGGACGGTGCTGACCTGCGAGGAGAATTTTGACCAGTATTTTGCGAATTTCGACGCCATTCCGTCCGAGTATCTGCGCACCCGCGAACTGAACGAACGGATTCCCGCCGAAAGCGAGGCCTCAGAGCGATTGTGGGAACGGCACGTGGGGCGCTTCGACTGCGGCAGCGACCCGAACGAGTACAACCGCTTCGGGTACATCGTGGAGATCGATCCGTACAACCCGCTGGACAAACCCAAAAAGCGTACCGCACTCGGCCGCTTCAAGCATGAGGGTGCGGCCGCGACCGTGACCCGTGACGGTCGCGTCGCGATCTATTCCGGAGACGATGCAGGATTCGAGTACGTCTACAAATTCGTCACCCGGGAACGCTACGAGGAGGGCAACCGCCTGAACAACCTGAATCTGCTCGATAAGGGAACCCTCTACGTTGCCCGTTTCGATGCGGGGGTCACCAAAGGCGACGAAATGGGCACCGGTGAGTGGTTGCCCGTGGTCTGGGAATCCGGCAATGCCCTGGACCGGGCTGGCTTCGCGAGTCAGGCCGAGGTCCTGATCAATACCCGTGGCGCTGCAGATATTCTGGGTGCCACCCCCATGGACCGACCGGAGGACATCGAGGTCAGTCCAGTTAACGGCCACGTCTATATTGCTTTGACCAACAACTCCAAACGCAGCGGCGACGATCTGAATGAGGCCAATCCGCGGGGGCCGAATCCCCACGGACATATCGTCGAACTCATCGAGGACGGCGACGATGCCGGATCCCTGACCTTCGCCTGGAACATTCTCGTTAAATGCGGGGACCCTTCGGTACCGGAGCACGAAACCCGTTTCGGCGACATCGCCGATCCCGTCGAGTCAGGGGTCAGTCCCATCTCCGACCCTGACAACCTGGTGCACGACGACGACGGTAACCTGTGGATCGCGACAGACGGCCAGTTCTTCAGCGGTGACGATGGATTCGGACAGAACGACGGCATATTCGCCGTGCCTGTCGAGGGACCGGAACGTGGACTGCTGCGGCAGTTTCTCAGCGGGGTACCAGGCGGAGAGGTCTGCGGACCGGAGTTCTCCGGCGACAACAGGACGTTCTACTGCGCCATACAGCATCCCAACGACGGTGATGCATTCGAGAAGATCTGGCCGATGACCAACCACCTCGGAGAGGCCAATGCGGTGTCACGTCCCAGCCTGATCGCGGTTCGCGAGAAAGACGGCAGAAAAATCGGCTACTGATGCGACGACGGCTCCCGATAAGGATGAATCCGAGCCAGGGCCCACATCCTGGAAGCATCGGGGCCCAGCTTGACTTCTTAATACAGACTCCAATCAAGAAACAAAAGCCCGGTCAGAACAGTGGCCGGGCTTCATTTTACCCAAAGTGAATCGGACGGCTATCCCGATGATCAGGGCCGTTCGATCGGTTCGACACCCTCGACCTCGACCTGGGGATCGGCATAGCCTTCCAGGGAGACCTTTGTCGAGCACCAACAGCCCTTCGCCGCCGTCTCCCTGGACCGCCTTGATGCCCACGTCATCATTGTTGGTGAATTCCGATCGGTTGACCTTGGCATCCAGGTCAACCGGACCAACCTCCTCCAGCTGCATGCCTTCCGCTCCCGTACTACCCCTGACACTGGAACGGTTCATTCTTGGCTTCAGACTGCCTGCGTCCTCCTCGTCGATCTTGATGTTCTCGTCGGTGTTCCCGTTAGCAACAAGCGCGATCACCCGGGCCATGACCCCACCTTCCCCGGCCTCGTCGAGATCGAGACCCTCGTCCAGGTTATCAGCGATCTCTGGGCGAATGGCTTTGACATCGATGCCTCCTTCATCGGCCTTGTCGATATCGACGCCGTCATCCAGGTCCGCTTCGTTGTAGAAAACGTTCTCATTAAATGTCGACCGCACGAGCTTCAGGGACACGTCACCCTCCCGGGCTTCATCCAGTTCCAGCCCATCGACATCGTTACTGTCGATCTGGCAATGGCTGAAGCTGGCGACGATGTCACCTTCACCCCGCTCGTCCACCCTCACGCCGTCGAAGTCGAGTTCCCCGGTGCCACCACCTTCGACGCGACACGTCCTCCCGGTCAGGAAGATACCGGCCTCCGAGCCTGTATCGTCCGCGTCGCAAAGCAAGGGATCGCCCCAGGCGGACTCGTTACAATCCTTGACGTAGGCCCCGTGCAAACCGGTGTTCAGCGCACTCACGTCGTACAGCTCGACCCAGAGATCGTCGGTGGCAGCGGAAGGCATCTCGACGAATATGCCGTAGAGCGACGAATGCTGGAACGTCAGATCCCTGATAGCGAGGTTTCCGCCTCCCGTTGACACGAAGACACTGAAGTCTCCTCCTCCACCATCGACCAAGGCGCCCGAGCCCTGAATATGCAGTCCCTGTGGCCCGACATAGGTAATGGCCATGCCCAGATCGATCTGAACGCGGTTTCTCGCGAACCGGATAATCAAGAAGCACATCCTGCGTTACAACGAAGAAGCGGAGGCAAAGCTCAAGGAGATCAAGCAGGAGAAGAAGGCGCACAAGAAGGAGTACAGGAAGGCCTTCGAAACCCTGAACGAGATACAGCAAATCGCCTACAACAGTGCGATGGCGCGTGACGCCCAGGCGATCACCGAGCTGGACTTTGCCGAGGACGACCTCGAGTCGGACTACTACAAGGAGTTGTACCACATCGACCGCAAGAGAGACGATATCCAGGCCCACCGCGCGCTGGAGGGCTGGGTGCCGATCATCGCTGCGATCGGCGCAACGATCATCTCGGCGATGCTGCTGTTCAAGGGACTCAAGAACCTGGATCTCGGCCTGACGACCCTGCACAACTACCTGATCATGATGATGGTGGGCGCCTCAGTGTGGATGGCGACCTTTATCTTCGCCAGGACGCTGCAGGGCAAGTCCCTGAGCAAGTCGACCTTCGTGCTGTTCAGCTGGATGCAGGTCTTCACCGCGTCGGGATTCGCCTTCAGTCACGGATCGAACGATATCGCCAACGCGATTGGCCCGTTCGCAGCAGTTCTGGCAGTGCTTCGTACCGGGGAGGTCGGCTCCGAAGCGGCCGTGCCAACCATCGCGATGGTCACCCTCGGTGTCGCGCTGATTGCCGGTTTGTGGTTTATCGGCAAAGAGGTCATCCAGACCGTCGGTACCAACCTGACGACGATGCACCCGGCCTCCGGGTTCTCAGCAGAACTGTCGGCCGCCGCCGTCGTGCTGCTGGCCTCTACCCTGGGGATCCCGGTCTCCAGTACTCACATCCTGATCGGTGCGGTGCTGGGAATCGGCCTGGTCAATCACCAGGCCAACTGGGGTCTGATGAAACCCATCGTGCTGGCCTGGATCAGCACCCTGCCCGCGGCGGCTGCAATCAGTTCAGTCACGTTTATTGCCCTGAGAAGCATCTTCTGACTGCCTGGCACGACAGGCAGCGATACCACCGGTCCGGAGGCTGCAGTTCGCTAGCGATGCGGTTCCGGACCGTTGGAAAAGGTCAGGGAAACGCGAGTTAGATTTTGCTTCGGTTCTCGACCGGCAGGCCGGCGCGCCGCCACTCGGGATATCCAACATTCAACCGCCTGGCCGAGCGTCCCCGCTCGCGCAGCTTTGACACGGCATCGAAGGCCAGCACGCAATGTGGCCCGCGACAATACGTGACGACCTCCCGATCCCTGTCCAGCATGTCGATCCGTTTCTCGAGTTCATCCAGGGGTATGTTGACCGCCCCCGGGAGATGACCGGCGGCATACTCCTCTTCGGGACGGACATCGAGCACGGTGACCTCGCCTTTGCGCGCCCGCGCCAGCAACTCCTCTGCCGGCACGGGCTCCATGTCATCCTTGACGGTGAGGTAGCCGTTTATCAGGCGGTCGACGTCTGCAAGACGGCGCCGTGCGACATCGCGCAAGTCCTCGATGAGGGCCAGTACATCGTCTCCACTGAGGCGATAGAAGACGTACAGACCGACCTTGCGACAGGTCACCAGCCCCGCATTGCGCAACTGCTGCAGGTGTTGCGAGGTGTTTGCGATACTCAGTCCGGAAACCTTCGCGAGGACCTCGACGCTGCGTTCACCCTGCGCGAGATGCTCGAGCAGTTCCAGCCGGTTACCATGACCCATCGCCTTGGCTATTCTTGCAAACTGGGCAAAAAGCTCGTGCTTGAAGGTCTCGCGGGACACCGTCAACCGTTCCTTATACTCTCTTAATCAATTGAGTTAAAAACCCGAGAATTGATGAGTATAGCACCGGTCCCGGCGGTAACGAATGTGAAATATACCGGCGGGCAGGCCGGTCGTACCGTACATGCCGGGTGCTTGCCCCGGCAGCGTCGGTGCGACGAGAGGAATACAGAGTGAACAACAATCGGCTGATACGAATTCTTCTGATACTTGGCCTGGTGACCGGTATCGCCCTGGTGGTGATCTACCGCGACCGGATCGATGCCGAGGCGCTGGAAGCCTGGCTTCTCGGCACAGGCCCCCTCGCCCCGCTGATCTTCATATTGATCTACGCCGCGGCCGCCGTACTGCTACTCCCCGGCTCGATTTTCACCCTGGCCGGCGGCGCCCTGTTCGGTCCGGTACTGGGGACGCTCTACAACCTCACCGGCGCGACACTGGGCGCGACACTCGCCTTTTTGATCTCACGTCACCTCGCCTCGCAGTGGGTCGCGGAGAAGACGGGCGGCCGCGTGAAGCAGCTCATCAATGGCGTCGAGGAGGAAGGCTGGCGTTTCGTCGCCTTCGTTCGTCTGGTGCCGCTGTTTCCGTTCAATCTGCTCAACTACGCCCTGGGCCTGACGCGCATCAGGGTCCTGCACTACGTTGTCGCTAGCTTCGTCTGCATGCTGCCTGTCACCTTCGCGTACACCTACCTGGGGTTCGCGGGCCGCGAGGCGATCGCCGGCGGCGAGGGACTGATGCAGAAAGCCGCACTGGCCCTCGCCCTGATCGCGGTCGTCGCATTCCTTCCGCGACTGGTCGGAACGCTGCGCCGCGGCCCTACGATGGACGTCCCGACCCTCAAGGAACGGCTCGAATCGGACGACGCGCCGCTGGTGCTCGACGTGCGTACCGCGGAAGACTTCATCGGCGAGCAGGGGCACATCGAGGGCGCGGTCAACATTCCGCTGGAGGACCTGCAGGATCGAATGAGCGAGGTCTGCGACTATCTGGAACGTACGGTGGCTATCGTCTGCCGCACCGACAGGCGTTCCGCCAAGGCCGCCCTGCTGCTGACCGAGGAGGGATTCGCCGACGTCCATATCGTACGCCGCGGCATGACGGGCTGGATCGGAGCGGGCCTGCCGGTGGTTCGCTGAACCACGAAGCCGGCCTCGCCCGGCAAGATCGGGCCCATCAGGCGCCGTCGTGGAACCTGGTAACGCAGTCCGCGTCCCAGGCCGTTCAATCGCGCTTGGGCCTGTATGAGCGGATGGGCGCGGACCATTTCTTCTTTACGATCGACGCGGCGCGCTATTCCCGAACGCGGGCCCGCGTCAGACCGTTGTCGGCCGCGGCATCCTGACCGCCTGGCTCCGACCCGTTCCCCCGTCTGATCGTCCTCTCCCGACGCAGGAACCGGACGGTCAGCAGCAGCGAAAGGACGACGGTCCCCGACAGCAGACCGATCCAGATCCCCACACCTCCCCGGTTCAGTGGAAACGCCAGCAGCAACCCACCACCGATACCGATCCCCCAGTAGCACACCAGTGCATAGATCATCGGGACACGCGTGTCTGTGAACCCGCGCAGGATGCCGGGCACGACGACCGCACCGCATTCGAAGGGCTGCATGACGGCGACGAACACGAGAAAAAGGCCGGCAAGGGCGAAGATCTCGGCATTCGAGACCGAGGGAGTGATGAACCAGCCGGCGATCGCATCGTGGTAGATGCCCACCACCGCCAGATAGGTCAGCCCCGTAGCCGTCGCCAGACCGAACGCGATCCGCCCGGCGTACAGTGTGGTGATGGTACTGCGGGCACCGACACCGAATCCGACACGCACCGTCGCGGCCTGCGAGAGCCCCAGCGGAACCGCATACAGAACCCCGCTGACCCGCAGCGCGGCGGCGTGGGCGGCCACCGCCTCGGCGCCGACGATGCCCATCAGGACGGTCGAGAGCAGGAAGGCGCCAACCTCGCCCAGGCTGTGAAACCCCATCGGTACGCCGATACGAAGGAACTCCGGCAGGCCGCGACAGCGGGGTCGCCAGAGTCCTCGCATCAACCGGTAGGACCGGAACGCCGGCCGGGTCAGGGTGTAGACTGTCAGCACCGAAAACATCCAGAAACCTGCGACAATCGACGCCACGCCCGCGCCCGCCAACCCCATGTCGGGCGCGCCGAGATTTCCGAACATCAGCATGTAATTGCCGAGTGCGTTGACCGGGATCGCACTCAGGGTCACGTAGAACAGCACTCGCGTCGATTCGTGCGCGACGAGGAAATTCCGCCATGCGATGTCGAGAACGAACACGGGCAGGGCAATCGCCATCATCCGTGCGTAGGGCGCGCCGGTCGCGACCACCTCCGGCTGCACGTGTAGCCAGCCAAGCAGGATGTCGGCATACCACACGGGTACCGCCATGACCCCACCCATCACCGCGCCCAGCCAGATGGACTGGCGCTGGATGCGCGCGATTTCCACGCGGCTCCGGCCACCACGCGCCTGACTGATCAACGGCGTGGCCGCGGACACAACCGCAGCGGCGAAGTAGAAAAAGATCGAATACAGGTCACTGGCGACCGCACCACTGCCCAGCGCCAGCGGTCCCAACCAGCCCATCATCAGCACGTCGGTGATCGAAATCGCCATGCTGGCCAGGGACGAAAGGACCAGCGGGGAGGCGATGGCGACAAGGCGCTCCGTCTCCGCGAGCGCCGCCCGGATCGCACCGTTGCTGATGGTCCTTGTCAGTCGGCGCATGTGCATAGGCGCTCCGGGAAGGGACATTCTCGTTGCAGGAGATTATGACAAACCGCGCGGCCCGCGGCGTCGGTACCCGCATGAGGGTCTACACTTACAGTGCAGTCAGGCGTTTTGCGAATTCGAAACGATGCCGCGGAGGGGATGGTCATGCATCGACGAGCCTTTCTCGGCTATCTCATATCGATAGCCGTACTGCCAGTCGCGGCATGGGTCGCCCCGCTGCGCGCGTCGGCGAAGTGGCCGCAGAAGGCCTTCGAATCCACGACACTCGCCGATGCCATTGCCGCACTGTTCGGCAGCGAGCCCGTCAAACAGAGCGACGCCGTAGTGGTCGACGCACCGGAACTCGCAGCCAGCGCGACTCACGTCCCCGTGACGGTGTCGACGACCCTGGGAAACCCCCAATCGATCGCGATTTTCTCGGCGAAGAACCCGAATCCGCTGATTGCCAGCTTTACGCTGACCCCCGAGGTCTCGAGCGGAATCAACGTCCGTATCAAGGTCGCCGGCAAAACGAACGTCGTCGGCGTCGTGCGGGCCGAGGGAGGGCTCTACCGCAACCAGACCTATGTCAGGGCGACGGCCGGGGCCTGTGGCTGACAAGACTAAGACTGGCGAACCTCGCGATGAAACGGCAACATAAGATACGTGCATGGCTCAGGGACGGCGAGACGGTTGTGAGGGTGCTCATCCGTCACCCGATGGAGACTGGGGCCCGAATGGACGACGTGACAGGGAAACGCGTCCCGAGACACTTCGTTCAATATGTCGAGGCCGAACGCAACGGCAAGCGGGTCCTGTCAGGCGACTGGGGATGGGGCATGTCGAGCAACCCCAATTTCGGCTTCAGCCTGAGAGGCGGCAAACCGGGTGACGTTGTCCGGGTCGCTTGGGTGGACAACAAGGGGGAGACGGGGGAACTGGAAGCGATCGTCAAATAGCGTCCCGGTTACGTCAGTCTCGCCGGCGCTTCGCCAATTCGCAGGCAATCCCCCGGCCTCCGTTGCATCTTTAATCTTTAACTCAGATGGATATTTCGCAATCGCCGTCCCTTATGAACGACCCTCGGATGCGAACCCGCACGGCGCAGGTCAAACGCCTGTTTCAGAACTCCTGGACGGGGTTTGCCGTCAGCATCTCAGTAGGCGCCTTGCTGGTGATCGCGTTGCGAAACACGGTGCCCCTGCCCCACCTGCTGCTCTGGTACGCCAGCCTGTTGGCCATCACCGGGACTCGTCACGCAATCTACCTGGGTTACTTTCGGCGAATACACCGGATAGGGCCGACGGGAAGTGGGAATATTCCTTTCTTGCCGGGACCGGGGTCGTCGGGCTGGTCTGGGGATCGGCAATGATCTTCACTGTTCCCGGCAGACAACGTAAAGGCTCAGTTCATGATCGCCATGGTGCTGGCAGGCCCGATTGGCGGCTCCGTCGCCGTATTCGCCCCGCTGGTGTCGGCCTATCTCGCGTTCTCGGTGCCCATCATAATACCCAGTGCGATCCGATTCCTCATTGAAGGGGATCCTCAGCACATCATTCTGGCGTTGATGCTCCTTACCGGAGAACACCAGCTTGCCCAGGAGGTGATACATCAGGCGAAGCACGATGCCTTGACCGGCCTCGTTAACTGGAGGGAATTCATGCACCGTCTGGAAAACGCACGAGCCCGCGGAAAACGGAACGGATCCGAATATGTCCTCTGCTACATGGATCTGGACCCGTTCAAGGTGGTCAACGATACGGCGGGCCACGGCGCCGGTGACGAACTGCTGAAGCAACTGACCAGCACATTGCTGAGCAGGGGCCGGGGACGGGATACACTGGGCCGTTTCGGAGGTGACGAATTCGGACTGCTACTGGACAACTGCGAACTGGACAGCGGTATCCAGATCGTCAATTCGCTGCTCGCCTGCCTGAACGAGTTCCTATTCCAGTGGGGAGAACGTGTCTTCCAGGTGGGCGCTAGGCTCTGTTGACATTTATCTGGGCGAGTGGATTTTCGAGGGATTTTTCGTCCTGACAAGGCGGATTCGATGCGCAATGCCGCCCCATTGCAAGTCGAATCCAACGCCGTCAGGACGGAAAAGATCCGTAAAGCCGCCGTCCACGATGAATGTCAACAGAGCCTAAACCCGTGCCTCATCGTCAACCAGACGAGCGCGCAGCCACTCCAGCAGCCAGCCGACCAGCAACGCAATCGCGACATTGGCGAGTACGCCGCTTAGCCCGGTCACCCCGATGACGAACAACCGGTCACGAGATGCGCGACGCAGACGCTTGGTGATCGCCATCTCGCTGCCGGCAACCAGCAGCATCGCACCGATGGCCGCCATTGGTAGCAGCGCCAACAGCGTCAATGCCTGTGGGCCGGCCAGCAGCCCCATCGCCAGGCACGTTGCTCCGAAGATCGCCGGTGCCAATCCCGTGCGCGCGCCGAAGCGGTACTGCACGAGCAGGCCGCCGGCGCCGTGGCACATCGGAAAGCAGCCAAACGGCGCTAGCACGAGGTTCATCGCGCCGGTCGACATCGCCAGCCGGTCCGGCGTGATGCGCGCGTGGTCGTGTGGAAAGTAATTGGCGGCAATCGCCGCGGTGATGACTGTCGCATTGGTCAGGGTCAATGTCAGCTGTGGCAGCAGCACGTCACGGGACGACTCCCACAGAGCGGCCGGCCCCGGGAGGTGGAATCCCGGCAGGTACCATGCCACATCAACCGCCGGCAGGCTGCCGGGTGCAAGTGCAATACCCCAGACGGTGGCCGCGGCGATGACGACCAACGCCGCGAGTGGTTTGAGGCGGGTCTGCTGCAGCCCCAACAGCACGACAAGCGCCGCGATGCCCAGCCACGGCTGCTGCATCATGAGCTTGACGCCGGCCCACACCAGGTAAAGCCCGACACCGAGCTGGATGCCGCTCATCACCGTTTGAGGGACGAGCCGCCCCAGTCGACCTACCAGGCCGAACGCGGACAGGCCGATCAGCAGGACACCCAGCAACAGACCGGTCGCCACCAGACCGGGGGTACTGAGGCCACCGGCAATCACGACAGCAGCCACCGCCTTCATCGGCTGCACCGGCACCGGACGACGGTAGACCAGCGCCGTAACCAGCGCGAACACACCGAAGCCGACTAGCAGTCCGGTCAGATCGACCTGTTGCACTGCAACAACACCGAGCACGAGCGGCAGGAAGGTACCCAGGTCAGCGAACGCACCTGAAAGATCGCCTAACCACGCCGCGGTGCGTGTCTGTGCCGTGGTGTCGTGTTCCGCTCGCATTGGCGCTACAACATCCTGACCGATCCCGGTTCGTTCCTGCCCCGGCCAGGTGGACGCAAGGCACCCATCACTGTCCGGCTTGAAACTTGTCGTGGCGGGGAAAATGTCGCACTGTTACGCTCAGGTTTGCATATTTTTCGGCGGAGGCGGAAATCATGCAGGATTTCGGCGGAGCTTTCAGCCTGGCCTTCGGGTTGGTTTTCGCCGCTGACCCGGATCTGCTGGAGATTATCGCACTGTCGTTGCGCGTCAGCCTGACCGCGGTCGTGATCGCGTGCGCGATCGGCCTGCCGCTCGGCACGCTGGTCGCGATGAGCCGCTTTCGCGGACGCACGGCGACCATGATCGTCATGAACGCCCTGATGGGCCTGCCGCCGGTCGTGGTCGGACTGCTGATCTACCTGCTGTTGTCGAACGCCGGCCCGCTCGGCTGGCTGCGACTGCTTTACACACCAGAAGCCATGATCATTGCCCAGGCCGTGCTGATCACACCGATCATCGCCGCGCTGTCGCGTGAGGTCGTCGAGCAGTTCCACAACGAATATGCCGAGCAGTTTCGCTCGCTGAGCATCCCACCTCACAGTGAGGCTGCGGCGCTGCTGTGGGATGCGCGCTACAGCCTGCTGACGGTCGCGCTGGCCGGCTTCGGCCGCGCCATAGCCGAAGTCGGTGCGGTCATCATCGTCGGCGGCAACATCGATCACCTGACCCGGGTCATGACCACGGCTATCGCGCTCGAGACCTCCAAGGGTGACTTGGCGCTGGCCCTGGCGCTCGGCATCGTGCTGCTCGCGATCGCGCTCTCGGTCAATGCTGCCGTCATGGCGCTGCGCCTGACCGCAAAGAGGGACGCCTATGCCTGACGTGGTAACTCTCAGGCAGGCACGGCCGGTCGAACACGCTGGCGAATCGCCGGAGCCCATCGGCGAGGTGCGCGGTCTCGTCTACGAGGCCGGCGGCAAGCGCCTCATCGACGGCATCGACCTCGACATCCCGCGCGATAGTCGCACCGTCGTGATGGGCCCCAACGGCGCTGGCAAGAGCCTGCTGCTGCGCCTGTTGCACGGCCTGCTGACACCGACCAGCGGCGAGATCCGGTGGAGCGGGCGGCGCCTGGACACCGCAGTGCGGCGCGAGCAGACGATGGTGTTCCAGCGTCCGGTGCTGCTGCGCCGCTCAGCCGCGGCCAATATCCGCTTCGTGCTCAAGCAGCGCGATCGTGTCGCTGACGGCGAGGTCGAGCGCCTGCTCGACGAGGTCGGCCTTGCGGACCTCGCCGGACAGCCGGCACGCCTGCTGTCCGGCGGGGAACAGCAGCGCCTGACGCTGGCGCGCGCGCTCGCCACCCGACCGCGTGTGCTGTTCCTGGACGAACCGACCGCGAGCCTCGATCCGGCGTCGACCGCGGTGATCGAGGCGATCGTACAACGCGCCCACAAGCGTGGCACCAAGATCATTTTCGTGACTCACAACCTCGGTCAAGCACGCCGCCTTGCCGACGACGTGCTGTTCATACACAAGGGCCGGCCGACAGAACACTCGCCGGCACAGACATTTTTTGACCGCCCGAGTTCACAGGCGGCGATCGACTACCTCGAAGACCGTCTCGTGTTGCGGTAAGGCGATTTCTGTCAAATGACATACCACCCTGCTTGTCTTTTCGTCCGTCCTCTGTGTTGCGACAACAGTGACATAGTTCGACTATGCGCCTGTTGTCGCGCCTTGATGACGAACGAAAATCCGGCGCGATCTGGTATGCCATTTTCCGGCAATCGCCTAAATTCCGATGGCCTGGGTTTCATGTACCTGCCGGCCTTCATGGACTGGTATCCGCATCGTGTAATCTCCGGGCACCTTTCCGGCCGCCGGACAGTGACGGTGCGGGGAGACGGTGGCCTGAAATCCTGTGGTAGATTCAATTGAGCTTCTTTCCGCCATGTGAGGTCCGACTCCAGTTCGGAGGGATAGGGCGATCATCGCAGTGTCGTAGGCGTCGTCGTTACTGTCGGCAATCGATAACTTCATGTACCATGAAACCAGTAACGTAAGCGCACCAGAAATTCGCCATGGCCGTAAAACTCATACAGAAACATCTAATCAAAGGAATTCAAGAGCTTGCAATAGTTGATGACGTTGTCAAGGTTCGGATAAAAACACCATTTAAAGAAAAAAGCTTTAGTGTAGTGCTGTCCATATTGAATCCAGATCCTGTGATTCGGCGGTCTTATCTGGACTTTCATAGCCGCGTGAGTTGTGGTCCATTACTTTCGCTATTCATTAATAAGCCGAATCGCGAGGAGTTCAATGCCTTTGTCGATACGCTGAAGCAAAGGGCTCTGGAGGAATACAACGCATTTGCGGGTATCGGCTTATCCACCCTACCAGCCGCGCTGGCTGCAAACACCTTTGAAGAGCCACCGGAATTCGAGGATTCCGACAAAGCCCAAATAGCTCGCCTCAGGAAAAATATCGATGCCGCAAAAGTCGATACCGCGATTCAGATGCTTGAAAGGCATCTGAATCCCAAAGACATTAAGCCGATAGTTTCCGCGTTAAATGCTCTCAAAGAAAATCCACAGAATGACGCTTGCCTGACTGAGTTTATGAAAGCCTTCAACGGATTGGGTTCCGCGCAAGGCGCAGTCTTGACATATGCGCCCTATATTGGCGTCCTGCTGTCCGACGATCCGTTTGGTAGTCGTTAAACGGAGTTTACTCAAGTGTCAGGACGGTTTTTATTTCAGTCCAGACATACATTCTTGACCAACGTCAAACAGGCTGCGTTGTCAATTCCACAAATTAAGTCAGGAGATTATTTCCAGGTGCCGGGGTAGTATGTGATGAGCATTCCTGAGAATTTTCCGCCACGTGGCATCGGTGGAGTCCCGAATAATCTGGCTGCCGGGCCCTGACGCTCCCCGATGGGGCTGCACACATCGGGCGGATGGTTTTTGAGGGTCGCCCCACAGTCTTCTCCGCAGGAACGGGTGGAGCGCCAAAGACCGTTACTCCCTCCCCAGTCGGACGAGATTCGGAATGATAAGTTAGTCTAATCAAATGGTTACCATTTCTGGGGGCGATTCCGCCCCTCGTGGCAGACGCAGGAAAAGAGGCTCCCCAACATTTCGTCGCAAGCACGACGGGGGAGACCTTGCCGCTGCAGCGGCAGGGTCTCCCGAGGCTGGATGGACAGGGCGCATTCATGAGGGGAGCCAAAGTCAATTAACGTTGTTTATGCCAAACAAAAAATTTACGACTTGTGCTGCATATTCTGAACAGTTACGTTATGTGGCTACCTATCAACCGCCAAAGGAAACCCGCGTAGATGATCACGACCAATCCCTTTGCCGAGCTCTCGTCGTACATTCCTGCTTTTGTCATGCAGGGATATGTCGTGCTGATGATTCTGCTGGTCATCGCAGGCACGATTCTCGACATGGTGCATAAAGGCAGTGCCAAGTACTTTTTCGAGAACTCGAAACAGGCACAAAAAAATGCAAAGCGTTCTGTTGGCGGTGGAGAAAAGGCCGCGCTGGCGCTGAAAACCGTTGCAAACGAAGTCCTGACTTCCGGGGAGTTCGCTAACCAGCAACGCAGACTCTCGCACTTATTCACCATGTACGGGTTTGTCCTGTTCATCGTGACGACCGCCGTCCTGATTTTTGCCTATCCGACACCGGCAGACCAGGCGCCGACATGGCTGCCTCTGTTGTGGCACCTCGGGGCGTTGATGCTCTGCGTTGGGGGTTACTGGTTCTGGTTCTTCATCAGAGTTGACGTCTCCGCTGAAGGACATCAGTGGTATCGACTACGCCAAGCAGACATATTCATCGTTTCGCTGCTCGCTACGGCGACGTTCGCGCTAATCTGGTCAGCCCTGCAGGCAGTCGGCGCGTCGGGCTGGAATACGCTGTTTTTCGTTCTGTTCGTCGTGTCGAGCACCACGTTGTTTAGTACTGTTTTGTGGTCCAAGTTCGCGCATATGTTCTTCAAGCCGGCTGCTGCCTTCCAGAAGCGGTTGATCAAGGCCGACGGTTCTCAGGAGAACCTGCCCGATCTTCCCGAGCCGACGGATCCTGACGTAAAGGCAAGGTATCCGGATATCCCGGAATATATGGGTGAAAACCCACCGAACATGGGGCTTGGCATCAACCGCGAAGCGCCACAGCACTACTGATTACCCATTCACAAAGGGTAGGAGAAACACATGCCGACTTTTGTATACATGACCCGTTGTGATGGTTGCGGTCACTGCGTAGATATCTGTCCTTCGGACATCATGCACATCGATAAGGTTACCCGCCGTGCCTACAACATCGAACCCAATATGTGCTGGGAGTGCTACTCCTGCGTTAAAGCGTGTCCGCACCAGGCAATCGATGTACGGGGTTACGCAGACTTCGCCCCACTGGGCCACTCGGTACGAGTGATCCGTGATGAGGAAAAAGGTGTCATTGCATGGCGCATCAAATTCCGCAACGGTAAAAAGGACTTGAACCTGCTTGCGCCCATTACGACAAAACCCTGGGGTAAGGCGATTCCTCAACTCGCTGACGCATCTTCTCCCAGCCAGGAGATGCGTGATAGCCAACTGCTGTTCAACGAGCCCAAGTACATTCGCCTCGACGATGGTGACCTGCATACGCTCGAGTCAAACGGCCTGGAAATGAAAGAAGGGGTGTACTACTAATGGCTTACAAAACCATCGTAGAAGACAACATCGACATTCTGGTTGCAGGTGCGGGCCTCGGTGGTACCGGAGCTGCCTTTGAAGCTCGATTCTGGGGCAAGGACAAGAAGATCGTCATCGCTGAGAAAGCGAATATCGACCGTTCCGGTGCCGTGGCACAGGGCCTGTATGCGATCAACTGCTACATGGGAACCCGCTTCGGTGAAAACAACCCGGAGGACCACGTCCGTTACGCGCGGATCGACCTGATGGGTATGGTGCGTGAGGATTTGCTGTTCGATATGGCGCGTCACGTTGACTCAGCCGTTCACCAGTTCGAGGAGTGGGGTCTCCCACTGATGCGCAATCCCCAGACGGGAGCTTACCAGCGTGAAGGGCGATGGCAGATCATGATTCACGGTGAGTCCTACAAGCCCATCGTGGCCGAGGCCGCGAAGAAGTCGGCTGACAAGGTGTTCAACCGTATCTGCGTAACCCATCTGCTGATGGATGAAGCCAAAGAAGACCGCGTCGCCGGTGCTGTTGGCTTCAACGTACGTACCGGAGATTACCACGTATTCAAATCCAAGACGGTTATCGTCGGTGCCGGTGGTGCATCCAACATCTTCAAGCCGCGCTCGGTTGGTGAAGGTGCAGGTCGTGTCTGGTATGCGCCGTGGTCATCGGGTTCAGCCTATGGTTTGATGATTGGCGCTGGCGCGAAAATGACACAGATGGAGAACAGGATCGTTCTCGCTCGGTTCAAGGACGGTTACGGCCCGGTGGGCGCATACTTCCTGCATCTGAAGACCTACACGCAAAATGGTGTGGGAGAAGAGTACGAATCCAAATGGTTCCCCGAACTACAGGAAATGGTGGGTAAGGAATATCTGGATGTAGAAGCTTCGCACGCAACCCATCGACCGATACCGACCTGTCTGCGTAACCACGCCTTCATCCAGGAGGTGAATGCCGGCCGTGGACCGATACACATGGTCACGATGGAAGCCTTCCAGGACCCTCATCTCGAAGAGATCGGCTGGCATAACTTCTTGGGGATGACCGTTGGTCAGGCCGTATTGTGGGCAGCGACCGATGTCGATCCGAAGTATGAGAATCCGGAACTGACAACCTCCGAGCCGTATGTCATGGGTTCTCACGCGACCGGTTGTGGTGCCTGGTGTTCAGGTCCGGAGGATGTATCGCCGCCAGAGTATTTCTGGGGCTACAACCGTATGACCACAGTCGAAGGCCTGTTCGGGGCCGGTGACGCAGTCGGTGGTACGCCGCACGCATTCTCTTCCGGTTCCTTCACTGAAGGTCGCTTGGCTGCCAAGGCTGCCTGCAGGTATATCGATGACGGCAAGGCCGAAGGTATCCGTGTATCCGACGAGCAGATCAATCGCCGGAAGAAAGAGGTCTTCAAGCCGATGGAGCACTACAAGACCTACCGGAATGAGATCACCGCGGGTTCGGTGAACCCGAACTACATCAACCCGCGCCAGGGCCTGGATCGCCTGCAGAAACTGATGGACGAGTACTGCGGCGGCGTGACGGTCAACTACATGACCAACGAAAAGCTGCTGCACATCGGTCTCAAGAAACTCAAGACGATGGAAGAGGACCTTGAGAAGATAGCTGCAGAGGACATCCATGAACTTCTACGTGCATGGGAGCTGAAGCATCGCCACCTTACCTCCGAGGCCGTCATGCAACACACGCTGTTCCGCAAGGAAACCCGTTGGCCGGGTTACTACTACCGTGGTGATGCAATGAAGCTGGATGATCAGAACTGGCATGTGCTGACCGTTTCTCGACGTGATCCGGAGACAGGCGATTACACCATGGAGAAGGCTCCTTGTTATCACCTGGTTGGTGAAAACGAGTAGTCAGATACCTAACAGGAAAACAGAAAGGGATTCCTGCTCATCGCAGGGATCCCTGGATTTCCCGGACGAGAAGAAAAAGATCAACACATGTTGGTCTTTTTTCGTTTTTCGATGAAATCAATACAGTGACGCGGTAGATAGATGAATACGAGGAATGACGCACCTGAAGCGACCGAAGAAGGGCAAGTCTTCAAGAACATCATCGATCACACCGATGAGGAGATTCTGGAGATCGCTCACCCGATGTGGAGGGACCTGATCAAGTACTCCAGCAAGGGACAGTACGGCAAGTTCATCAGGAAGTTCTCCTACGACCTTTTGCTGGGCCTCAACGAGGTAGAAGTGGGCAAGCAGTTCGCCAGGAGTGAACTGACCCGAAACCTTTCTGAAGAATGGGACTATCTGGGTCTCATCCGGCGTGGTCAGCATGTGACCGTGCTGTACCGTGTGAGAAGCAAGAAGAAGGAAGGTGAATGGCTGGGCAGGATGGTGCTCGGCTATGAGAAGGGTGAGGTCAGGATCTTCGCCGCTTCGATTTTCTGATCATCAAATTGACAGGACCGATCTCTGATCGGGACCGGGCAGATATATTCGATTGAAGAGGTTGGTAATATAAGGCGATTTCTGTCAAATGACATACCATCCTGCTTGTCTTTTCGTTCGTCCTCTGTGTTGCGACAACAGTGACATAGTTCGACTATGCGCCTGTTGTCGCGCCTTGATGACGAACGATCCCGGCGCGGCGCTGTCCCTGCTTTGCTTGTGCACCGGTCTTGGGCTTCCTGCCCAAGCCGTTCACTGCTTCGCAGCTCACCCGGCGCAATCTGGTACGCCATTTTCCGGCAATCGCCTTAGTCCTGGCAGCCACAGAAGGACTGACCCCGAACTCGATCGGCAGCGTCCGGGTCGGACTTGGAGAGGGCCTTGTGGGTCTCGTGGCGGAGCGCAAAGAATTGATCGTCGTAACCGATGCCGACGCCCATCCCAACTGCCGTTTATTGACTGACACTCCCCATTGGCGCGACGGCAGCTTTCTTGGCACATCGCTAATACACTACCGCAAGCTCTTGGGGGTATTGGTGGCCTGGAAGCCGGTACACCAGCCCTACGCTAGGGATGAGGTGACGTTTTTTCTCAGTCTCGGGGCGCAGATGGCAAAGGCCGTTCACGATGCGGAGACCATCGACGCGGTGAGCGCACTGCTCGGCGGCCGGCGCTGCAGGGATCCCTTCGTACAAGGCATCTCGGCAGCGAGAGGACTGGCCATCGGTCGGGTGGTTCTGGTGGGTGGGCAGACCAATCTCGAGTCGATACCGGACCGGGAAGTCCGAGACGTCGCCGCCGAGGTGCTTGCCTTCAAAGCCGCAATCGCCGCAGCCCGGCAAGAGCTGCGGTCCGGCGGCGAGGGTTTCGCCGGCGTCGTGCCCGAGGACGTGGAGTCCCTGTTCGATGTCTACGCCATGCTGTTGGGCAGCGACAGCTTGGTGCCGGACACGATCGAACGCATCCGCGCCGGGAGCTGGGCTCCCGGGGCCTGGCGCGAGACCATCTCTCGGTATGCGGCGATTTTCGAGCAGATGGAAGATCCCTACCTGCGTACCCGGGCGGATGACATTCGCGAGCTTGGCGAATATGTCCTTACGCAGCTTCAGTCCCCGGAGCCGGCGTTTGCGGAGTCCCCGGAGCGCTGCATCCTGGTCGGGGACACGCTCGGTTTGACTCATATCGCCGCAGTACCCTCAGGGCGCCTTGCCGGTATTGTCAGCGCGCACGGCTCGCCCCTATCACATATGGCGGTGCTTGCGCGCGCCCTGGGCATCCCTGCCGTCGTCAGCCTTGCGGCCTTGCCCGGCAGTCGCTTGGCGGGGAGTGAGATGGTCGTCGATGGGGAAGAGGGCCGGGTCTACATCCAGCCATCGCCCGAGCTCATCGCGATTTTCCAGCGGCGCATCCGTGAAGCGGGGCTGCGCGCCGAGCGGCTCGCCGCTACGCGCGAGCTGCCCGCCGAGACCCTGGACGGCACCCGTATCCCCTTGCATGCCAACATCGGACTCCCCGCCGATGTCGCGCCCGCTGCGGCAAGCGGGGCCGAGGGCATCGGTCTCTACCGCACCGAGTACAGCTTCCTGCTGAGCGACATCCTTCCGGGCGAGGATGACCAGCTCGCGAGCTATCGCGAGGTGCTGGCAGCCTTCGCTCCGAGACCCGTTACCCTGCGTACCCTGGACGTGGGCGGCGATAGGATGCTGTCCTATTTCCCCGCCGTGGAGGACAACCCCTTTCTCGGCTGTCGCGGCATCCGCTTTTCGCTGGATCAACCGGAGATCTTTCTGATTCAGTTGCGGGCCATGCTGCGGGCCATGCTGCGGGCCAACGCGGGACTGGGCAATCTTCAGGTGCTGTTTCCCATGATCGGAACGGTCGGCGAGGTCGACGAGGCACTGGGGCTCCTGGAAAGGGCCTACCGAGAGCTGGAGGAAGAGGGGCAGGACGCGGCGCGGCCGCGGGTCGGGGTGATGATCGAGGTGCCGGCTTCGGTCCACCTCGCCGAGATTTTTATCCGGCATGTGGACTTTCTGTCGATCGGGACCAACGACTTGACCCAGTACATGCTGGCGGTGGACCGCAACAACGCCCAGGTTGTAACCCCTTATGACGGCCTGCACCCCGCCGTGCTCAATGCCATTCATCAGGTGATCGAAGCGGCCCACCGTCAGGGCAAGCCCGTGAGTGTCTGTGGAGAAATGGCGGGGGATCCGGCGGGTGCATTGCTGCTCCTGGGTATGGGGGTCGACACCCTCAGTATGAGCCCCGCGCTGCTCGCCGAGGTCAAGCTTGCCATCCGCTGCTTCACCCGAGGGCGGGCGAATCTGCTCGCCGAAACGGCACTCGGCATGGGCGATGGATTCTCCATCCACCGACTGGTGAACGGCGCGCTCGAAGAGATTCGGGGCTGCCCGGAAATCGCCGGCGTCTAGGTGGACTGAGACGAGCCCGACCTTTCGCTTGATCCCCGACGAGTCCCACGGCGATCCTTGATAGGCCAAGATCCCTGCATAATCGCCTCGTTTTCTGGCCTGAAGATCGGAATCGGGACGTGAATAGGGCGCAACAGCAATGAAATAACGGAGAAGGAACCTCGGTGGCTACAGATCTCATCAAGATTCAGAGAAAACGAAGCGGTAAGCGCGAGGGGAAGGGACCTCACGGCTTCGCCCATAGGCCAGGGGGGGGTTATCGTTCTGATACTTTCATCGCCCACTGCGGTTAAGCATGTGTGAGGAATGCGAATCAGGTGAGCGCGTCCGCGCATTCAGGCGCCCGTAGGCCTCACCTAGTATCACACCGTACACGAGATGCTCAAACAGTGTCACCACCGGCTGAATCGCGCTAAGCTGCATGCCGAAATAGCCCGCTCCGGCAAGAGGCAACACCATCAGCCATACCAGCAGAGTGGCTATCACGCCGAACGACAGCCCCCTTGCCCAAGGCCAACGGCCGGGAAGAATCGGCTCCATTACGGCGTACAGCGCACCCCACCATACCGTCCCGATGGCGAAGAACCAGAGCCAACCCCCAATAGGTGTAGGGGGCGCCCATCGTCTCACCTCTGCTAGAAATGCGACCAGCACCCCGTCCAGCATCGTGATTGTATCGAGCTG
>JAJDOJ010000026.1 GCA_022340215.1 Gammaproteobacteria bacterium | reverse complement strand
ACGAGGCCACGAAGCGACGCTCCGAGCGCGTCAAGCCCGGTCAGGATCCGCTGAGCTTCAAGGTCTTTGACCAAAAACGGTTCCAGCTCGACAAAAAATCCGAACCGCTCGGACACTTCGCCACACCAGGTCTGCATACCGAATGCGGCCTCCGACACCAACAGTTCACCGGGAACGAGAACCGTGTCGAATTCATTGGCGTAGTAGGACAGACGCCATTCAACGGGCAGGTCCGCCGGGTAAAATCCCGCTATCCAAGCGGGATGGTTCCATCCAAACGCCCCGATCTCAAGCAGGGCAGGAGCAGTCACATTGAAATCCGGCATCCGCCGTTTGCGCCGCGAGGATCCGTCCACCGAACCGGCCGCCATACACCGGTCCGCGGGACATCTCCCGTAGGTCCGAAAGCACAGGACCCGCACCTCCCTTGCGTGCAGGAGCCCCGAAAGACGAACATGGGATACGTTCCGCGGATCCACGCGACCTTCCTGGCCTGGACGCCGAACACATACCGCATTTCCTGTCGATGACTGTCAGTGTCTTTGACCAAAACGCCGAATCGATCGGAAACCATCGCCTTGTCGGAAGATTGCGCTTCCCGTGTCCCACCGATAAACGATCTGCTAGAGTCCCGCCAACCCCTGGCACGACAGCTCAATATGGAACCTTCGACGGACGACGCGGGCTCACACCACGAGAACATGCGTTCCCTGGCAATGGCCGTGATTCGTACGGAGGCCGCGGCGATACAGGCGCTCGCCGACCGAATCGACGAGCGTTTCACCCGCGCCTGCGACCTGATGCTCGTCTGCGAGGGACGCGTCATCGTGACCGGCATGGGGAAGTCGGGGCACGTCGGCGGCAAGATCGCGGCCACGCTCGCCAGCACCGGCACGCCGGCCTTCTTCGTCCACCCGGGCGAGGCGAGCCATGGGGACCTGGGCATGATCACCGCCAGGGACGTCGTCATCGCCATGTCCAACTCCGGCGAAACCGACGAGATCATCACCATCATACCGCTGATCAAGCGTCTCGGTGCGCCGTTGATCGCCCTGACGGGCAACTGCCGCTCCAGGCTGGGACGCGAGGCCGATGTCTGTCTCGATGTCAGTGTGGAACGTGAGGCCTGCCCCCTGGACCTGGCCCCGACCTCCAGCACCACCGCCACCCTGGTCATGGGCGATGCGCTGGCGGTCGCCCTGCTCGAGGCACGCGGCTTCAGTGCCGAGGACTTCGCGCGCACCCACCCGGCCGGGCGCCTGGGCCGGCGCCTGCTGCTGCACGTGGCGGACGTGATGAACACGGGCGAGGCAATCCCGGTGGTCGGGGCGGAGACCCTGCTGGTGCGAGCCCTGGTCGAGATCTCCCAGAAGGGACTCGGCATGACGACGGTGGCGAACCGGGAGGGCGCGGTGATCGGCATCTTTACCGATGGCGACCTGCGTCGCGCGATCGACCGGGACACCGACGTCCACGCCACGCCTATCGCCGAGGTCATGACCCATGGCCCGCGCACCGTGAGACCGGACCAGCTTGCCGTCGAGGCGCTAAAGTTGATGGAAGACCACCAGATCAACGCGCTGCCCGTGATCGACACCGGGGGTATGCTGGTCGGAGCGCTCAGCATGCACGATCTGCTGAGGGCCGGCGTTATTTAACCTCGGTGGGACGTGCCGCCGCGCCACCGGCGCCGGGTCCGGGTCCGGGTCCGGGCACGGAAAAATCTGTCCGGAACACCTATACTGCGCGCTCGATCACCACCATTCACTGCGCCCTGCGGGCAAGGGGACGGCGATGCAGGACATCCTTGAAAAGGCGAAACCGATCAAGCTGGTCATTTTCGATGTCGACGGGGTTCTCACCGACGGCTCGCTGTTCGTCGGTGACGACGGTCAGGAGTACAAGGCCTTCCACTCCCGCGACGGTCACGGCATCACCATGCTGCAGCGCACCGGCGTACAGATCGCCATCATCACGGGGCGTGTTTCCCGGGTCGTCGAACACCGTATGGCGGAACTCGGTATCGATCACGTCTACCAGGGGCGGCGCGAGAAGCTCCCGACCTTCAAGCAGCTGTTGAAGGAACTCAGGATCAAACCCGAGCAGACCGCCTACGTCGGTGACGACGTGGTCGACCTCCCGGTGCTCACCCGCGTCGGACTCGCGATTGCGGTTCACGACGCACACCCCCTGGTGAAACGGCACGCCGACTGGGTGACCGCCAGCGGGGGCGGGCGAGGCGCGGGACGCGAGGTCTGCGAGATGATCATGGAGGCCCAGGGGGTGCTCAACGAGGCGCTCGAGAGCTACCTGAAGTGACGTTCCGCAAGTGCCGAGGCGCTGCGTGTCCCAATGGGCGGTTTTAGGCAGGCACTGCTCTATGCGGGACTGGCCACAGGTGTATTCGGTCTGGCGCTCTGGCTACAGCAACTGCGTCTGGATATGGCCTTCACCCCGCCTGAGGAGACACCCCATGTGGCCTCGATGCAAATGGAAGGCGTCACCCTGCAGGTCTTCGGCGAAGACGGCCTGCCGTCCTACCGGATCGTTGCCCCGACGATGACACGCTTCGCGGACGACGACACGATGGAACTGGAGGCACCGCTGATGCAGGTGTTCAACCCCGGTCAGGCCGCGATGACGGTGCGATCCGAACGCGCCTGGCTGGCCTCGGACCGCAACGAGGTCCAGCTGCTCGGCGAGGCCCGCATCACACAGCCCGATTCGGGTAAGCGCAGCGGCTATACCGTGTACACGAGCGACGTCCACGTGTTTCCGCAGCGGCGCGAAGGCCTGACCGACCAGCCGGTCCTGACCGTCGGCGAGGGTTACCGAATCGAGGGCATGGGCGCAGACATCGACATGGACCGGGGGATCGTCAACCTGCACCGCGACGTACGCAGCACCTATCTCGCGAACCCGCTGGCCGATCCCCGAGCTGACGGACCCAAGCCGTGAATTCCCTCAGGGCCGTCCCGATGCCGCGCATCGTTCGTCTCGCGGCGGCAGTCGCGGCAGCGCTATCCCTGTCGGGGCCGCTAGCATCCTTCGCGCTGGACAGCGACCGCGATCGGCCGCTGGAGATCGAGGCAGACAGCGCGGAGTTCCGCGACCAGACCGAGACCGCGATCTATCGGGGAAATGTTCGGGCCGTCCAGGGCAGCCGCGTGCTCACGGGAGACATCGTCACCGTCGTCCTGCGCGGAGGCGAGGTGTCGGAGCTGGTTTCCGAAGGGGATCCGGCGACCTTTCACATGGTGCACGAAGACGGGGAACCGCTCGACGCGCAGTCGGAATACATGAAATACAAGGCACGTGAGGAGACCCTGCTGCTGCTCCGCAGTGCCACCGTGACCAAGGCGGATAACACGATCGAGAGCGACCGGATTTACTATCACATCCCCTCGGAGGTCGTCGATGCGGGAGAACCCGGAGGCAAGGGCCGGGTCCGAATGACCATCCTGCCCGGCAGAAAGAATGAGGCGCCGTAGTCCGCTCGCCTGTGCCTGCAGTCGCCAGGTCACGCACAGTCCATGCCGGTCCTGAGCGCTCAGGACCTCACGAAACGATTCCGCAACCGGCCGGTGGTGGACGGGGTTTCCATGCGCGTGTCGAGTGGCGAGGTCGTCGGGCTCCTGGGTCCTAACGGGGCCGGCAAGACCACCTGCTTCTATATGATCGTCGGACTCGTCCGTTGCGACGCGGGAAGGATCCTGCTCAACGACCGCCCGATCACGGACCTGCCGATGCACGTCCGGGCGCGGCTCGGGGTGGGCTACCTGCCCCAGGAGGCCTCGGTATTTCGCAACCTCTCCGTGCGTGACAACGTCCTCGCCGCCCTGGAAACCCGCCGTGACCTCGATCTCCGGGGACGAAATGCCGCCCTGGAGCGCCTGCTGGACGAGCTGCAGGTCGGACACATCGCCCGCAGCAAGGGAATCAGCCTGTCGGGCGGGGAGCGGCGCCGGGTGGAGATTGCCCGCGCCCTGGCGCTCGAACCGGCATTCATCCTGCTGGACGAGCCCTTCGCGGGCGTCGATCCGATCTCGGTCATCGACATTCAGCAGATCATCTCGCACATGGTTGACCGGGGGATCGGGGTACTGATCACCGACCACAACGTGCGCGAGACCCTCGGTATCTGCCGTCGTGCCTATATCCTGAACGAGGGAGGCATCATCGCCCAGGGAGAACCGGATGCCGTACTCGCGGACCAGCGCGTCCGAGAGGTGTACCTGGGGGAGAATTTCAGCCTTTAGCGCCCCCCCGGTCCGGTTGCCCGCAGCACGACACCCCTCCTGTGGTGCCATTAGCGTCCCTGCCAAGAACGAGAATTCTTGCTAGAGACAATCCGTTGAATGTTGAATTTCCAGGCAATTCGTCATTTGGCGCGCCGACGCACAAGTGCTGCCCGCCGCATGCGACACCACCGCGGTACGCATAATTGCCGTTGCGACGGGAGCTTGCCCTATAATTATGAGTAAAGAAGGCGGCAGATACCCTGCGGGGAGGGAACCCGCTGCGGATCGAGAAGGGTCGGATATCTCTCAAGATGACGTCACGAAAAATGCTTGCGGTCGAAACGCCTGGGAAAGCGGTGACGGGCGGCCGTTGAGCACATGCTGAAACCCTCGATACAACTCCGCGTCGGCCAGCACCTGGCGATGACACCCCAGTTGCAGCAGGCTATCCGGCTGCTGCAGCTTTCCACCCTGGAACTGCAGGCCGAGATCCAGGAGACGTTCGAACAAAACCCAATGCTGGAACACGTGGAAGACTCCACGGACGGCGCTTCAGCGGACGGTGAAGCGCCCGACGCCACACCGGAGCCGGATTTCCCCCGGAATGAGGGCAGCGCCGGGGGCGATGATTCGCCCGTGGAAACGAGCTGGGAGGACGTCTACCACAGCAGCACCGCATACGCTCCGGAATCGGAACGCGATCCGATGGACAACCGAAGCGGCGAAGGCGAGGGACTCAGGGAACACCTGCTCTGGCAACTGCGCATGACCAACCTGGTAGACCGGGACCGCGCCGTCGCCACGGCACTGATCGACGCCATCGACGAAGACGGCTACCTGTGCGAGTCGCTGGAGTCGATACGGCCCGACGCGGAGAACGGGGTCTACCTGGAGTCCGACGAGATCGAGGCCGTACTGCACCTGATCCAGCAGTTCGATCCAGTCGGATCCGGGGCCAGGGACCTGTCCGAGTGCCTGTTGGCCCAATTGTGGCAGTTCCCGCCCGACACACCGGGCCTGGTGGCCGCCCGCGATATCGTCCGGAATCACCTGGAACTGCTGGCGCAGCGCAACTTCAAGCGGCTAGCCCGTCTCCTGGGCACGACGGAAGCGGCATTGCAGCCCTCACTGGACCTGATCCAGTCGTTGAACCCCCGGCCCGGCGCGCAGATCGGCAGCGAAAGTCCCGGGTACATCGTTCCGGACGTGGTCGTCCACAAGGCAGGCGGTGTATGGCGCGTGGAAATGAATCCGGAAACGGCTCCGAAGCTGCGTATCAATTCGCTGTATGCCGGAATGGTCAAGCGGGCGGACCAGAGCGCGGACAACACCTACCTGAAGAACCAGCTGCAGGAAGCCCGCTGGTTCATCAAGAGTCTGCAGAGCCGCAATGACACCCTGCTCAGAGTGGCGACCGCGATCGTCGATCGGCAGCGCGCCTTCTTCGACTACGGCGACGAGGCGATGAAACCCATGGTGCTGAAAGACATCGCCGACCAGCTGGAGATGCACGAATCGACGATTTCCCGCGTGACGACACAGAAATACATGCACACGCCTCGCGGCGTCTACGAATTCAAGCATTTCTTCTCCAGCCACGTCGGTACGGCGGACGGCGGTACGTGTTCGGCAACCGCGATTCGGGCCATGATCCGCAAGCTCATCGCCGAGGAACCGCCCAACAAGCCATTGAGCGACAACAAGATTGCGTCGATACTGGAGTCAAAGGGGATCAACGTCGCCAGGAGAACGGTCGCCAAGTATCGCGAGGCGATCAATATCCCGTCGTCGAGCGAAAGGCGTCGGCCAGCCTGAATGGCCACGACGGCATACAGATCGAATCAACGGCAACGCGGGAGGCGGGCCGAATTGCCTGACATGATTGCCCGGTGCGGGTACACCGCCCTGCAAGGGGTGCACCCACGCGGAGCGTGGATCGTCCCACGGAACGCGGACACACGGACGCGTCCGCCGGCGCCGATCCGAGTACGGAAAATTGCCAGTCAGATAAGGAGTGACAATATGCAGATCAACCTCACTGGTCATCACATCGATATCACCAGCGCAATGCGCGACTACGTTCACGACAAGTTCGACCGTCTCGAACGTCACTTCACCCATGTCATCGACGCACATGTCATCCTCACCGTGGAGAAGCTCCGGCACAAGGCGGAGGCATCGATGCTGGTCAGCGGCAACCGGCTGTTCGCCGACGCGGTCGAGGACGACATGTATGCCGCCATCGACGGGCTGGTGGACAAACTGGACCGACAGGTCGTTCGCCACAAGGAAAAACTCAAGGACCATCACCGGCTTGAGGGCTCGCACCGCAACCTGAGTTGAGAAACCCCGGACCCGCTTTCCATCTATGATGCTTTTATAATGCTTTCGAACCTATTGACAAAGGAGCGCGTCTCGCTTCTCGAGCAAACGAGCAGCAAGAAGCGGGCGCTGGAGCTAATCGCCGATATGCTCTCGGGCGCCACCCCGGAGGTATCCGCCGAGCGGATCTTCGACGCCCTGAACGACAGGGAGCGCCTGGGCAGCACCGGTCTCGGCCATGGCGTCGCGATCCCGCACGGGCGCCTGGAGGGCGTGCATTCGGCGATCGGTGCTGTGCTGCGGCTCGATCGGGGAATCGACTACGATGCGCCGGACGGGATGCCGGTCAACCTCATGTTCGGGCTGGTGGTCCCTCAGGAGTCCACCGACGAGCATCTGGCGATCCTGTCGCGACTGGCGGAGCTGTTTGCCGACGATGCCTGTGTCGGAAGATTGCGCGAAGCCGGCAGTGCCGACGATTTCATCACCGTGATCGGAAACGAGAAACCGAGCTTCGCTGCCTGAGAGGGTCGCCTCGTGGCGTTCACACGCCACGGAACGCCCGAAGGGTGTCGTTTCAACCGACACCTGCGTTTGACGGCACGCGATGGACACCGCACGGCCCCTTCGAAAAGGGCCTGAGCGAACAGGTAGTCCAGGCACGGGAAACCGCGAGCAGGACGCAAGGCAGCGTCGTCGCCGATCGATCCACAGATGCCCTACACGGCCATGAACGAGCCCCTCACGATACAGAACCTCTACGACGACCTTTCCATGCGACTGGGCCTGGAGTGGGTTGGCGGGCAACAGGGTGCCCAGCGCGCCTTTTCCTCCAGCGCAGCCGCCGAGGGGCGCCGCCCCTCGTTGATCGGGCACTTCAACCTGATCCACTCCCATCAGGCGCAGGTGCTCGGCAACACGGAACTGGACTACCTGCGGCGGCTCGACCAGCACACATTCAAGGAAGCCTGCCAGCGGCTGTTCAAGAACGACTCGGTGGCCATTTTCATCACCTCCGGGCAATCCCCACCCGACCGGTTGCGTGAACTGGCGGAGCACTACGAGATCCCGGTGTTGCGCACCGCGCTGCCCAGCAACGAAGTCATCAATCACCTGCGCTATTATTTCACGCAGAAGCTGGCCGAGCGGGTGACCCTGCATGGGGTATTTCTCGAGGTGCTCAGTCTCGGCGTGCTGCTGACCGGAGACAGCGGGGTCGGTAAGAGCGAGCTGGCGCTCGAACTGCTGACACGGGGGCACCGGCTGATCGCGGACGACGCCCCCGAATTCGCGCGCATCGCGCCCGACGTCATCACCGGCACCTGCCCGCCGCTGCTGCAGGATTTTCTCGAGGTGCGCGGACTCGGGGTGCTCAACATCCGTGCGATGTACGGTGACAGTGTCATCAAAAAAGGCAAGCATCTGCGACTCATCGTCCATCTGAAGATTGCCGACTTGGAGGCCCTGACGACGGAGGATCGGCTACAGACCCGTCAGAAGACACGGGGTGTACTCGGACTGGAGATCCCGGTATTTACCCTGCCCGTCGCACCTGGCCGCAACCTGGCCGTCCTGGTGGAAGCGGCGGTCAGAAACCATCTCCTGCGGCTAAATGGATACAACGCCACCGAAGACCTTACCGCACGGCAACGTCGGGCGATGTCGTGAACCTTGGCCTCCTCTGCCCCCCGGTTCGGCCTCGGACCGGTCCCCTGGAGGCGCGGGTCTCCGAGATCCCGATTTGCGTCATGCCGCGTCTGGACAGATGTGGTGGAGACTGGCCAGTGAATCGTTTCGCATGCCGGTAACCGTTACCGGCGCGTTCACCACAAGCGTGTACACATCGAAATGAAACTCGTGGTCATCAGCGGCCTGTCGGGATCCGGCAAGTCCGTCGCGTTACACACCCTGGAAGACGAGGAGTTTCATTGCATCGACAATCTGCTTCCGGGGCTACTGGAGGCATTCGTCAGCCAGTTCCAGTCACAGGAACCGCACCTCTACGACAAGGCGGGAATCGGTATCGATGCGCGCACCGGGACGGGAGAATTGCGGCGGTTTCCGGCGCTGCTGAACAAGATCCGCCAGTCGGGTGTCGATGTCGAGGTCATCTTTCTACAGGCCGATACCGACACACTCCTGAAGCGCTTCAGCGAGACCCGGAGAAAGCACCCTCTGACACGCCAGGGGCTCCCGCTGTTCGACGCGATCAACCTGGAACGCGCCCTGCTCTCGGAGGTGGCGATGAACGCCGACATCGTCATCGACACCACCCGGACCAACCTCCACCAGCTACGTGCGACGATCCGCGATCGGGTCGGGAAACGGGACTCGACCCGCATGTCCCTGCTGTTCCAGTCATTCGGCTTCAAGCACGGGGTGCCAAATGACTCGGATTTCGTCTTTGACGTGCGCTGCCTGCCCAACCCCTACTGGGAACCCAGCCTCCGCGTTCTCACGGGCCAGGATGCCGAGGTCCGGTCGTTTCTGGAAAAGAGTGTGGCAGTGGACCAGATGTTCCAGAGCCTGAACGCCTTTCTCGACGCCTGGGTGCCGCGCTTCGCCGCCGAGAACCGCAGGTATCTCAGCGTCTCCATCGGTTGCACCGGTGGTCAGCACCGTTCCGTCTATCTGGTCGATCGCCTTACCGAACGATTCGGTGCGGACGACGCCCTGCTGGTCATCTCACGTCACCGGGAACTCGGCAACCTCTGAAGCGAACGAATCTCGAACCGGGTCCGACGCCCCCGGGCGGGGTCAGGGTGGATCGACGCAATCCGGCTGTCAAAATCGGTACGGGAAACCGGCAGCAACCGGATGCCGGGTATAGAATTTACCTGACAGGACAGCTACAGTTCGACAACGCGTTTGCGGGAGCCTCACGACCGTGTCCGTAGGTCTGCTGGTCATCACACACTCAGGCATCGGCAACGCCCTGCTCAAGACCGCCGAATCGATGCTGGGGTTCTGCCCGCTGCAGGTCGCGCTGGTCGAGGTGAGCGGGTCCTGCGAACCCGATGAAATCTACGCTCAGGCCCTCGAGACCTGCCGGCGCCTCGACCAGGGACAGGGAGTGCTGATCCTGACGGATATGTTCGGATCTACGCCGAGCAATATCGCAAGTCGTCTGGTGGACCGGATCGCCGTTCAGGCCGTAGCGGGCATCAGCTTGCCCATGCTGGTTCGCGTACTCAACTATCCCACGCTGAATCTTTACGAGCTCGTCAACAAGGCCATTACCGGGGGGCATGACGGCATCCTCCTTTGCGACAGCAGCGAATCCGACTGAACGACATCATGGTGAAACGTGACCTCAAGATCATCAACAAGCTTGGAATGCACGCACGAGCCGCGGCCAAGTTCGTCAACCTCGCCTCCAGCTTCGGAAGCGACGTCGAACTCGGCAAGGGCGACCGGATGGTCAATGGAAAGAGCATCATGGGTGTGATGATGCTCGCCGCCAGCCGCGGGACATCGGTTTCCCTGCGCGTCGAGGGGAACGACGAGGTAGAGGCGGCGGACAAGCTCGAAGAACTGGTACGTCAGCGCTTCGGCGAAGATGAATAGGCTGATGTCAGACACCGGAGGGATTGTCCGACACGAGCGACGCCACCCGCGCTGCAAGCGGGCGTCCACGGCGCACGCCGACGGATTTTCCGGCCCATGACACTCGGACTGAGCGGTATCGGTGTGTCGCGCGGCATTGCCATCGGCAGACTCGCCATGCTGCGCCAGGGCGCCTCCAACGTGTTCGAGCTGCGGCTCGATCCCGATCAGATCGAACCTGAGATCAGTCGCTTCCGCAACGCTGTGCAACAGGCGTCGCAGCAACTTCGCGTAATCCAGGACACCATTCCCGAGAGTACCCCAAAGGACGTCGCGGAGTTCATCGACACACACCTGCTCATGCTCGACGACGAGATGCTCTCCGAGGCGCCGGTCAACATCATCCGCGAACGCCGGTGCAACGCGGAGTGGGCCTTAAAGATCCAGCGAGACGATCTCGTCTCGGTCTTCGATCGGATGGAAGACCCGTACCTGCGCACCCGCCAGGACGATGTGAACTACGTCTTCGCGCGAATCCTGCGCGGCTTGCAAAGGGGAGAGGGGGGCGGTGAGACCCGCAGACTGTCCCACCGCATCATCGTGGCGGAATCGCTGTCCCCGGCGGACATCGTCTTTCTGCAACACAATCACATCGCGGGATTCATCACCGAGACCGGTGGCCCGTTGTCGCATTCCGCCATCCTAGCGCGAAGCCTGAAGATCCCCGCGGTGGTCGGCGTGCACACGGCCACCATGCTCCTGCAGGATAACGAGACCGTCATCATCGACGGCGCCTCAGGGCTGGTGCTCGCGGACGCCGACCAGGGTGTCGTCGCCGACTACCGACGTAAGCTGCGCGCGCAGGGTGAACGGCGCCGCGCGCTGCTCGCCCTGCGCGAGGCTCCCACGGTAACGCTCGACCGGCACCACATCGCGCTGCATGCGAACATCGAGTTGCAGGAAGAGGTTCGCTCGCTCAAGCAGGTCAGCGCGGAAGGGGTCGGTCTGTACCGCACGGAATTCCTCTACCTGAAACGGGACAGGCCGGCCGACGAGGAGGAACAGCTTCGCACCTACCGGCGTGTCGTCCGCGCGCTGGCTGGCAAGCCACTGACCGTACGAACACTGGATCTCGGCGCCGACAAGACCTGCAGCGACGAGTCCGCACACCCCCAGGGTCCCAACCCCGCACTGGGCCTGCGCGCGATCCGACGCTGCCTCAAACATGTCGACGCGTTCAAGCCGCAATTGCGCGCCATCCTTCGGGCGGCAGCGTACGGGCCGGTCCGCCTGATGTTCCCGATGCTCACCTCGATATCCGAATTGGATGCCGCGCTCGCATTGCTCGAACAGGTCAAGCGCGAACTCCGTCGCGAGCGCCGACGCTTCGACAACCGCATCGCCGTGGGGGCCATGATCGAGGTGCCCGCCGCGGCGTTTTCGGCTTCCGCATTCGCCGCGCGCCTCGACTTCATGTCGATCGGCACGAACGATCTCATCCAGTACACGCTCGCCATCGACCGCATGGACGATGAGGTCAACTACCTCTACGATCCCCTCCATCCCGCGGTGCTGGCCCTGATCAGCATGGCCCTGGAGGCGGGCAAGCAGGCCGAAATCCCGGTGTCGATGTGCGGTGAGATGGCCGGTGACACGCGCTACACCCGGCTATTACTCGGTATGGGCCTCAGGGAGTTCTCAACGCCACCCTCATCGCTGCTGGAGGTGCGTCAGGTGATCACCCGGAGTCGAATCGATCTGCTGCGGGATTCGTGCCGCGAGATCCTGAGCATGAGCGACCAGGGAGAGATCGCACAGCGTGTCAGGCAACTGAACGAGTCAGATCAGACGCGACAGGTCGCCGAGTGCTGAGACGGCGCTCCCGCCTCGGGGTCGATCGCGTGCACGGAAGGCGAAGCCGGCTCCGCCTCTCAGGCCTTGGGCAGGGTCACACCGGTCTGTCCCTGGTATTTCCCGCCCCGGTCCCGATAGGACGTCTCGCAAACCTCGTCGGATTCCAGGAAGATCACCTGGGCCACCCCTTCGTTGGCGTAAATCTTTGCCGGAAGCGGGGAGGTGTTCGAGAATTCGAGCGTGACGTGTCCCTCCCACTCGGGCTCGAGGGGGGTGACGTTGACGATGATGCCGCACCTGGCGTAGGTGGATTTCCCCAGACAGATCGTCAGGACGTTGCGGGGGATGCGGAAATACTCGACGGTACGCGCCAGCGCGAAGGAGTTGGGCGGGATGATGCACACATCGGACTCCAGGTCGACAAAGCTGTCCTCGTCGAAGCCCTTCGGGTCGACGATGGCGGAGTTGATGTTGGTGAAGATCTTGAACTGGCTGGAACAACGAACGTCGTATCCGTAGCTGGACGTACCGTAGGAGACGATGCGTCCGCTGTCGCCGTGGCGGACCTGAAGCGGCTCGAACGGCTCGATCATGCCGTGCGATCTCGCCATCCGCCTGATCCAGTTGTCCGACTTGATACTCATGCCACGACCTGCCTTCCCCCGGAACGCAAAGATGACCGCCTCCACGATAGAACGCTTCGGGAACCGGCCGCCCGCCCCGGTACGGGCGGGTCCACACGGTGCGGATCGCCCCGTGTCGTTCTGAAGACCCCGGCGCTTACCGAATCCTTCGGGCCTAGTTAGTATCCGTCCACAAACGCCTGCGTTTTTCTTCTCGACAACCTGTTGGATCCACTTCGCTCGATCCAACCTACGGGTTTTCTTGTGAGTTATGACATTCCGTAGGGTGGAACAAGCGCAGCGGTTCCACCATGACGGGTATTCTTGGACGCCAACTAGTTGTTCTGGATGACGATCTTCGGGAATTTCGCGCTGAAATCACGGCCCTGCGAAGCGAGTTTGCCTGCCGTCTTCCGGGCGATCTCCCGATAGATCTCGCTCACCCGGCTGTCCGGTGCGGAGACCACGGTCGGGTTCCCGCTGTCTGCCTGCTCGCGAATGCTCATGTCCAGCGGCAACTGGCCGAGGACCTCGACTGAGGACTCCTTGGCAAGGCGCGCCGCGCCGCCTTCTCCGAAGATCGGCTCTTCGTGGCCGCACTTGCTGCAGATATGGATGCTCATGTTCTCGACGACCCCGAGCACCGGAACCTCGACCTTCTCGAACATCTTCAGGCCCTTGCGTGCATCCAGCAAGGCGATGTCCTGCGGCGTGGTGACGATGACCGCACCGCTGACCGGGATCTTCTGCGCAAGGGTGAGCTGTACGTCGCCGGTACCCGGGGGCAGGTCCACCACGAGGTAGTCGAGGTTGCGCCAGTTGGTGTCGTTCAGCAGTTGCTCCAGCGCCTGGGTCACCATGGGGCCCCGCCAGATCATCGGTGTTTCCTCATCGATCAGGAAACCGATCGACATGGCCTGAAGACCGAAGGCCTCCATCGGTTCCAGGCTCTTGCCGTCGGTGGACTGGGGTTGTCCGGAAACGCCGAGCATGCGCGGCTGGCTGGGCCCGTAGATATCGGCGTCCAGGATACCAACCATCGCACCCTCGGATGACAGCGCCAGGGCCAGGTTTACCGCCGTGGTCGATTTGCCGACGCCACCCTTGCCGGATGCCACGGCAATGACGTTCTTGATGTTCTTCAGCGGCTTGAGATTCTTCTGGACCGAGTGCGCCTCGATGTTCCAGGTGACACCAACCTCGGCGCTGTCGACACCGTCGATGCCCTTCAGCGCCTGCGTCACCGTCGCGGCAAGCTGCTCCCGGTACCCCTTGGCCGGGTACCCCAGCGTGATGTCCACCTTAACGCTGCCGCCTTCGATCTTGATGTCCTTGACCGACTTGCCGGCCACCAGATTCTTGCCCGTATAAGGATCGATCAATGCCTTCAGGGCTTCCTGCACACGCTCTTTCGTCAACTCCGACATACTGATTCCTCGCTGGATCAACTGTTCCGTCCCGCACCGGAGCCGCCACAAACCGACTCCGTAACCGTCTGGCGGCACCGGGTCATCACAGATGGGGGGCTTGCCGGACGGACGCCCGGCGGCGGGATGCGATCAGGCGATTATATATCAGCCGGCCGACGGCTTAAACGACAGGATCACTGGGGGATTGACCGGTGCGCTAACCCCGTGGGATCGCACTGCTCGTAGCGGGGCCCGGGCCATGCTGATAAGGTATCGGCTCCCCATCGCCACCATTGCAGCCCAGAGCATGAACGAGACCGGGCCGAAAATGCTGGTCACCAGCGCCTTGCCCTACGCCAACGGACCGATCCACCTGGGGCACCTGGTCGAATACATACAGACCGACATCTGGGTCCGCTTCCAAAAGATGCTCGGGCGCGATTGCGTCTACGTGTGCGCCGACGACGCCCACGGCACCCCCATCATGCTCAAGGCCCGGGAACTGGGGGAATCCCCGGAAACCCTCATCGAACGGATCGGTTCCGAGCACCGGCGGGATTTCACCGACTTCCTGATCGAGTTCGACAATTACGGTTCCACGCATTCCGAACAGACGCGGCATTACGCGAACCTGATCTACGAACATCTGAGCGAGACGGGACACATCGCCACCCGCACCGTGGTGGATATGTACGATCCGGTCGAGGAGACCTTCCTGCCGGACCGCTTCATCCGCGGCACCTGTCCGCGCTGTGGCACCGAAGACCAGTATGGCGATTCCTGTGAGTCCTGCGGGGCGACCTATTCGCCGGCCGAGCTGCGCGACCCGCGTTCGGCGCTGAGCGGGGCCGCCCCCGTCGAGCGAGAGAACCTTCACTACTTCTTCAGACTGGGGGACTTCGAGGCCTTTCTCCGGGACTGGGTGTCCGGTGACCGCGTGCAGGAGCAGATCGCCCATAAGCTGAACGAGTGGTTCGAAGCCGGTCTCAGGGAATGGGACATCTCCCGCGACGCCCCCTACTGGGGGTTCGAGATTCCCGGCGCACCCGGCAAGTATTTCTACGTCTGGCTCGACGCCCCGATCGGCTACATGGGCAGTTACCGGCAGTATTGCGAACGGGAGGGGCTGAGCTTCGGCGAGGTTTGGGACCCCGGCAGCGACGCCGAGCTGTACCATTTCATCGGCAAGGACATTGCCTACTTCCACACCCTGTTCTGGCCCGCCATGCTGCACGGTGCGGGGTTGCGCACCCCGACGGCAGTCTGGTGCCACGGTTTCCTCACCGTCGACGGCGCCAAGATGTCGAAGTCCCGCGGCACGTTCATCATGGCACGGACCTACCTCGATCACCTCGACCCAGAATACCTGCGCTACTACTTCGCGGCCAAGCTGGGATCGGGCGTCGACGACATCGACCTCAATCTCAAGGACTTCATGGCGAGGGTGAACAGCGATCTGGTCGGCAAGGTCGTCAACATCGCCAGCCGCTGTGCAGGCTTCATCGTCAAACGTTTCGATTACGCGCTTTCCCAGCAGATTGCCGAGCCCGAACTGTACCGGGAGTTCGCGCGGCGGGGCGATGCCATCTCGGAACACTATCGACGGCGGGAATATTCGCGCGCGATGCGCGAGATCATGGCGCTAGCCGACCGGGCCAACCAATACATCGACGAAGCCGAACCGTGGATGCTGGTGAAGGACGAGACGCGCTGGCACGAGGTCCAGGACATCTGTAGCGTGGGGCTGAATCTCTTCCGCGCCCTGGTGACCTGGTTGAAACCGGTCCTGCCGCGGCTGGCCGAAGGCACCGAGGCCTTTCTCAATATCGCCCCACTGACCTGGGAGAGCCCGGGCACGCCCCTGACGGGACACCGGATCAACCGTTTCACACCCCTGATGAGGCGTGTAGAGCAGGAGGCGATCGACGCCATGACCGAGGACTCGACAGAACACCTGGCGCCCAGGAGGGCCGACGCGGCGCCGGCACGACCGCTCGTCGCGGAACCGATAGGCGACCCGATCGAATTCGCCGATTTTGCACGGCTGGATCTGCGCATTGCGCGCATCGCCGAGGCGTCCCACGTGGCGGGTGCGGACAAGCTGCTGCAACTGACGCTGGACTTAGGCGGAGAGACTCGCAACGTCTTCGCGGGTATCCGGCAGGCCTATGATCCCGTAGACCTCGAGGGCCGCCTGACGGTCATGGCGGCGAATCTCGCCCCGCGCAAGATGCGGTTCGGCGTATCCGAGGGCATGGTGCTGGCGGCGGGGCCAGGGGGCTCTGAAATTTTCCTCCTGTCGCCGGATGACGGGGCGAAACCCGGCATGCGGGTGAAGTAACGCCGGGCCGGGACCCGCCGCCTCCCGGGGTTCGTTCAAACTGGCATCAAGGGGTTACAATCGGGGTTTTCGACGGCAACCCCGATCGTAACCGGCACAGGGATCGATTCGTTGGCGCAATACGCTCTCATCCTGCTCAGCACCGTACTGGTCAATAATTTCGTCCTGGTCAAATTCCTGGGCCTGTGTCCGTTCATGGGTGTGTCGCGCAAGCTGGAAACGGCCATCGGCATGGGTCTGGCGACCACCTTCGTACTCACGCTCTCCTCGGTATCGTCGTATGTCGCAAACACCTGGCTGCTGGAGCCCCTGGGACTCGAGTACCTGCGCACGATCACGTTCATCCTGGTCATCGCCGCAGTGGTGCAGTTCACGGAGATGGTGGTCCACAAGACCAGCCCCCTGCTCTACAACATACTCGGGATCTTTCTCCCCCTGATCACGACCAACTGCGCGGTGCTGGGCGTCGCCCTGCTGAATGTCCAGCAGTCGCACGGGTTCGTGGAATCCGCCCTATACGGCTTCGGCGCCGCAATCGGGTTCACCCTCGTGCTGGTCATGTTCGCCGGGATCCGGGAACGTCTGGTCACCGCCGACGTTCCCGAGGTTTTCAAGGGTAACGCGATTGCGCTGATTACCGCGGGTCTGATGTCGCTCGCGTTCATGGGCTTCTCCGGACTGGTCAAGGCCTGACATGACGGAGATCCTCTACGCAACGGCCGCCATCGGTCTCCTGGCCGTCGTCTTCGGCGTCATCCTCGGATACGCGTCTGTCAGGTTCCGGGTAGAGGGCGATCCGGTCGTGGACCGTATCAATGCAATCCTGCCCCAGACCCAGTGCGGACAATGTGGATATGCGGGCTGCCGCCCCTACGCCGACGCCATGGCCTCGGGCGAAGCCGAGATCAATCATTGCCCACCAGGCGGCGAGCAGGTGATCGGTGAGCTTGCCGACCTGCTGGACCGCGAGGCGCTGCCGCTGGACGAGGAGAATGGCGTACATAAGGAGGTCATGGTCGCCGTCATCGACGAGCACACCTGCATCGGTTGTACACTCTGCATCCAGGCCTGCCCGGTCGACGCCATCCTCGGGGCGGCCAAGCAGATGCACACCGTCCTTGCCTCCGAATGCACCGGCTGCGAACTCTGCATTCCCCCCTGCCCCGTCGACTGCATCGAGATGATTCCCGTCGAACGCGACATCTTTTCCTGGAAGTGGTCGAACCCGGAGGAATTCCGGCAGTCCGCTACCGCAGCCCGCGTGCTTTCACCTTAGGCGATTGCCGGAAAATGGCGTACCAGATCGCGCCGGGTGAACTGCGAAGCAGTGAACGGCTTGGGCAGGAAGCCCAAGACCGGTGCCCAAGCAAAGCAGGGACAGCGCCGCGCCGGGATCGTTAGTCATCAAGGCGCGACATCAGGCGCATAGTCGAACTATGTCACTGTTGTCGCAACACAGAGGACGGACGAAAAGACAAGCAGGATGGTATGTCATTTGACAGAAATCGCCTTAAGCTGCGACCAACCGAGAGGTCCCGGTCTATGGACAAGACTGGGACGGTCGGGCAGAATTGTGGCATAAACCAGAAAACATCACGGTGCTCGCGTTTCCACACCGTTCGAGGCGCGTTCGCTCCAAGATGGCAAAAATACTGCTTCTGAACGGCCCCAATCTGAACCTGCTGGGACGGCGCGAGCCTGGTCACTACGGGACGGCTTCACTGGAGGCGGTGGTCGACTCGCTGCGTCTCCATGCACAGCAGAAGGGACACGAACTCGCGGATTTCCAGCACAACGGGGAAGGTGAGCTCGTCAGCCGGATCCACGGAGCGCTCGCCGAGGGGGTCGAGGCCATCATCCTCAATCCCGGCGCGTATACGCACACGAGCATTGCACTGCGCGACGCGCTGCTGGGGGTCGGGATCCCTTTCATCGAGGTCCACATCTCCAACATCTTTGCACGCGAAGAGTTCCGTCGGAACTCCTGGTTGTCGGACATCGCGCGTGGCGTCATCTCGGGCCTAGGGACCCCGGGTTACCATCTGGCATTGATCGCCATTGACGACTGGCTGAATCCACGGGGGCAATGGGATGGATATTCGCAAGATTAAGAAACTCATCGAACTCCTCGATGAATCGGGTATCGCAGAAATCGAGATCAAGGAGGGCGAGGAATCGCTGCGCATCAGCCGGCAGTGTACGACCCAGACCGTCGCTCTCTCCGCGGCGCCGTCCCCGGCGGTCGCACCAGCGGTGGCTTCCACCGCGGCGCAAGCCGATGAACCGGAAGAAGTCACCCATACCGGCCATAACATGACCTCACCGATGGTCGGCACGTTCTATCGCGCGCCCTCGCCCCAGGCAAAGCCGTTCGTGGATATCGGCCAGACCGTCGATGTCGGCGACACGCTGTGCATCATCGAAGCGATGAAGATGCTGAACCAGATCGAATCGGACAAGGCGGGTAAGATCTTGGCAGTCATGGTACAGAACGGGCAGCCCGTGGAATACGGCCAGACCCTGTTCATCATCGAGTGAACGGAATGACCCCCGTGTGCGTCATTCCGGGTCTTGCCGACCGAATCAACAGGCAGGTGCCCCATGCTTGAGAAGATCGTCATCGGCAATCGTGGCGAGATCGCGCTGCGGATCCTGCGCGCCTGTCGAGAACTCGGTATCCGGACCGTTGCGGTTCATTCCGATGTAGACCGGAACCTGATGCACGTCAGGCTCGCGGACGAGTCGGTCTGCATCGGTCCGGCACCTTTAGCAGAGAGCTACCTCAATATCCCGGCGCTGATCAGCGCCGCCGAGGTGACCGATGCGATGGCCATCCATCCTGGCTACGGCTTCCTTTCCGAGAATGCCGACTTCGCCGAGCGCGTCGAGTCGAGCGGGTTCATCTTTATCGGTCCACGCGCCGAAACCATCCGGCAGATGGGTGACAAGATCGCTGCCAAGAAGGTCATGATGGCCGCGGGTGTTCCCTGCGTACCGGGTTCCGAGGGTGAACTGAGTAGCGATCCCGAGATGAACATGGGTCTGGCCAAGGAGATCGGATATCCGGTGATCATCAAGGCCGCCGGAGGCGGGGGCGGGCGCGGCATGCGCGTGGTCCACGCCGAAGGCACCTTGCTGAACGCGATCTCCCTCACGCGGACCGAGGCAGGGGCGGCGTTCGGCAACGACACCGTCTACATGGAGAAGTATCTCGAGAACCCACGGCATATCGAATTCCAGGTGCTGGCCGATACCCACGGTAACGTCATCCACCTCGGGGAACGCGACTGCTCTATGCAACGGCGTCACCAGAAGGTCGTGGAAGAGGCGCCAGCCCCGGGGATTACCCCGGCGCAGCGCAGGGCGCTCGGGGAACGGGTCACGGAGGCCTGCCGTCAGATCGACTATCGCGGCGCGGGAACGTTCGAGTTCCTGTATGAGAACGGCGAGTTCTACTTTATGGAGATGAACCCCCGCGTGCAGGTGGAGCACCCCGTCACCGAGATGATCACCGGCGTCGACATCGTCAAGGAGCAGCTTCGCATCGCCGCCGGAATGGAACTGGGCATCCGCCAGGCGGACGTCAAGCTCGAAGGTCATGCGATCGAATGCCGCATCAATGCTGAGGACCCGACGAACTTCATGCCCTCGCCCGGGACCATCACGCACTTTCACAGTCCCGGGGGTCCGGGGGTGCGGATGGATACCCATGTCTACAACGGCTACGTGGTACCTCCCTACTACGATTCCATGATCGGCAAGTTGATCACCTACGGCGACGACCGCGAGTCCGCGATCGCCCGGATGTGCGGTGCGCTGAGCGAGATCATCATCGACGGTATCAAGACGAATATCAAACTGCACCGTGAGATCATGTCGGATGCCGCGTTTCGCAGAGGCGGAACCAACATCTACTACCTCGAGAACAAGCTCTCGTCGATGATGGCCGGGGCCACGTGAACCATGGCACCACGGTCTGGGCGAATCCCGACAGACCGCGAATAGCTTAGGCGATTGCCGGAAAATGACATACCAGATCGCGCCGGGTGAGCTGCGAAGCAGTGAACGGCTTGGGCAGGAAGCCCAAGACCGGTGCCCAAGCAAAGCAGGGACAGCGCCGCGCCGGGATCGTTCGTCATCAAGAC
>JAJDOJ010000025.1 GCA_022340215.1 Gammaproteobacteria bacterium | reverse complement strand
GGCGACCGAGGCCATGGCGTCGCGGTCCAGGGTCTTGCTGTCTGCGAGGTCTTTGATCGTCAACATGGGGTTTCTCCTGTTTCGAACGAGTGCAAAAGGGTTCAGAGACGAATGAACGGTCAGCCGTCCATGACCTTGACTGATGCAGCATGCGTGCCAACACGATTCATTCAATCAGGAAGTAGCGTAACTGATTGAAAAAATAGAGGACAACCCTGGAGACCAGAGTGAACGAGCCCTTGCCAGTCACCGGGACGGGCGTGATGTTCGCGATCGACGAACAATGCGACGGAGAAGTGTTGGGCGCATGCATGCGACGTGGCGACGGGGCCGTTCAAAGGGGTGAAACCCCAGGTACGACGGTTCCTCCCTCATCTATCGCAGAGAGGCGGAAAAGCAGACGAGGTCTTTGCCCGCAATCCGGTCTGGCGCGCACTGCTTCCGCGCTTGGCCGAGTCCGGCCTGTTGCAGACCAGTGAGGCTAAGATCACGCGTATCGTCGGAGACCGAGGCGGTCAGCGCCCCTCCATATAGCGGGTATTGTATCGGGCGTGCAGCGTGTCCCTCGGGCCGGCCGGTTTCCCGGTATCCGGCAGTGGGCCGAGCGTGTCCCCGTCCCGGGTATAGAGGTCCATGTCCTTAGCCCATCCATTGGCTTCCAGGATGAAGTACCTGGACCAGCCGCGTTCGACCGGATCCGCGGGGACGGAGAACTCCAGATGAACCTCCTCTCCGGGTCCGATGATGGCCACCGCGTCGTCGACCTCGCTCACCAGCGCCCGCGCGGGTCCGAAGCGCGTATAGCTGCCGGCGAGGTAACGCGTGTCCCAGAAAGGGGCGCGGTCCTGGTAGTCGTACCAGGGGCGGCGCTGCGGATAGGTCGTCCGCCGCGCAAATCCGGTTCGCGCGACCCGGCCCTCGAGCAGTGGCAGGGACGAACGCCGAACGCCCGGCGGCGGTTCGGCGAATGCGACGGCGATGCGGTCCCAGTACACCTCCACGTTGGAGCGGATCCTTAAGGATGTGGTGCCGGCGGGCAGCTTGGATAAGGGGACGGACATCCGTCTGGGCATCCCCGCGGGATACCCGAATTCATGCAGGACCACCTGCCAGTCCCCGCCGGGGCCGCGCGCCTCGATGGTCGGTGGATCGAAGCGTGCGCCCGCCTGCCAGGCCGCGAAATTGGTCTGGGAGTAGGGATATTCGACCCAGCCGTCGGCGACGAGCACTGCCTTGGTCCCCGGATGTTCGAGCGGCCGGGCGAAATCCAGCGTCAGGACGTGCTCCTCGGCCAGCCGGCCGATGAACCGCTCGTCCAGCTCTCCGACGGGTGCCGCGATCCCGTCCCGATCCCGGATCGTTGCGAGTACGTCGTCACCGCGGTCGTTGGTCGCCGCCGCCGGGAGCATCTCTTCGCGGTAGAAAACCGGCTCACCCGTGGGAGCCGGTCCGCCGGTCCGCAACCGTTCGTCCAGCACCATTCGCCAACCCGGGGGTAGGTCGATGGCCACCAGTCTAGCCGCGTCGAGGTAGGCCGCCTCTTCCATGGGCTCGGCGATCTTCAACGCAAGACGGCCATCCACCGGTTTGAGCGAGCCGGCCGGCAGGAGGTAGTTCTCCCAGGGGCGAGGTTCACCGTATTCCCCCGGCCCGACCGCGTAGCCGATGCCGCCAACGCCCAGCAGGTCGCTGACGAACTCGAATCGCTCACCGTTCCAGGCGAAAAGCACGGGGCAGCTCGAGAGCTGCCGCTGCGTTTCGGTGATGGTGTGAACGGGACCGGCGCTCAGGGCGAGCTCACTCTGAAAGACGCCGTCCGACCAGTCGATCTCGACGAAGTCCGCGGCCGTCGCGCCGCCGAGTCCGATCGCCAGGGGTTGATGGCCCTGGCCCGGGCCTGAAAGCAACCGCCAGGAATCCAGCACCGCCCATCGGTCGCCACTTCGCACCGTCACCGTCGTCCCGATGCCGGAGGCGTTCGAGCGCATCGAGTTCGCCTTGTCTTCCCTGCCGCTAAAACGCATCGCCAGAAACGGATAGCGCCCGCTGCCGGGGCGCCAGAGGGAAATCCTTCCCGAAGCGGTGAGGGTGATAATCGAGTACCCGTGGTCCGGGTCGGTGAGGATGGGAGTGAGCCCCGCAAGAGGTTCTCCGGGCGCCGCATCGTGGCGGCGCCGCGCGTCTCCCGCCCCCAGGATGATCCAGCCGCCGGCGGTGGCCGCGAGGATGTCCGGGCGGCCGTCACCGTCGGCATCGAAGGCGGCGAGCTGGCCCCATGCCGGTTCCGCCACCCCGGCCGTGCCGAAGGTTCTTGGCGACCAGTGATCGTCGGCCCCGCGATCCCATTGCAGCACCGTGCCTTCGGGCGTCAGGGTGTACAGCTCCACGTAGCCATCCGCATCACGGTCGGTCGAGATCAGGGCCATCGCGGGTGTCTCTCGGAACCGATCGAACCCCGGCGCCGCATGGTAGTTCCAGAGCCTGTCGTTGAGGTAGATCTCGTGGGGCGAATTCGCGTTGAGCACGACCAGGTCGACGTCCCGGTCGTGGTCGAGGTCGACGGGCAGGACCTGCCTCGATCCGCCACCGGTGCCCGAGATGCCTTGGTCCGCCGCAATTGCCCGGAAGCTGCCGTCCCGGTTGTTGTTCAGTAATTCGTTGGGTCCGTTCGCGTTCACGACGAAGAGGTCCAGGTCGCCGTCGTGATCGGCGTCGAACATCGCGCCATCCACCGTGTCGAATTCCCCTGCCCCGGTGCCGGAGGCTTCGGTGATGTCTTCCCACTCGCCCCGATTCACCTGACGCCAGAGCCGATTCCCACCGTTTCGCAGGAGATAGACGTCGCGAAGCCCGTCGTTGTCGATGTCACCCCACACGCTCGCGTTGACGCGGTCGACGCTAGCTGGCGGGAACCCGGCAACCGCCGAGTCCTCTGCACCGCCGGGGTCTGACAACAGGGTATTGAAAGCCCCGGGATGGGTGCCGCGGCCTGCGAAAAACAGATCGACTCGGCTGTCTCCATCGACGTCCGTCGCGTTGATGCCCCGGTGCCGCGAATCGCCGGCGGCCTGCGTCAGCGGGGCGACGATATCGACCGGCGGCGAGAAAAGGGGGCCCTCCGGACGCGGCAAAGGCGGGCTTTCGGTTACCCCGAATGCCAGGGCGTCGGCCTTGGGACCCATGCGTGTGTATTTGAACTCCGCCAGACGGGCCCTGGGGTTGCCTGCCAGACGCTGGTATGCGTCGATCAGTGCCCTGGCCTCGTCCGCGCGGCGCAGGTGCCGCAACGCCTGGAAGGCGCCGTAGTAGGCGCTTCTGAGATAGGGGTCGAGCCGCAACGCATCGCGATACCGCGCGATGGCGGTCTCGTAATCTCCGGCCTGGGCGAGTGTCTGAGCGAGGTAGTAGGCGGCATAGGCGTCGTCGGGATCGCCCTCGACCACCGCCCGAAGATGGGGCAGGGCGGACTCCGGGGTGGCCAGGTAGAGTCTCAACAGACCGGCAACATACCGGGCGCGCAGCCGGGTGGGGTCGGCTGTGCCGATCCGCTCCACGATCTCCAGCGCCGCCTGCTCGTCGCCGTCGTTCTGCCGGTTCAGGGTCGCGATGGCGAGGTTTATCTGGACCTCGTCGAGTTCCGGGTGGCGCGCGGCGAGATCGGAAAACACCTTCTGCGCGCCGGCGTAGTCGAACTGGCCCATCAGGCCGACACCATGGTTGTTCGCGGCTACGAGGTCCGGATCGAGACCGCTGACCTCGGGAGAACGCTGCGTCGTTTCGTCCTTCGCAGAATGATCGTCTCGCGAACAGGCGCCGAGGGCGAGTGCCGCCAGCAATACGACAAGCAGTGGCAATCGCAAGATCGATGTTCCGGGAAAAGGGCGGCTGTGGGGCCGCGCCTGCCCTCTGTTACGCTGTGTCGCTGGCGTTGCGCTCATTTCGTCGGAGTATCCTCGAGCGGATCGGAAGGTCACGGCTCAGGAAACGCATTCCAATGCTGCATCGTAGGAAGCGAGGGCACGCGACACACCGTCAGTCAGTACGGGCTCGTCGTCGGATAGTCCCGAAATGGCCCGGAGGGGTCCAAGGGTGGCGAGTAGTAGACCGGGTCGTTCTCCTGCCAGATGTGATAGCAGCCCTTCCTGCTTCTGTAAGACTCCAGGCAGCGTTGAAGCCGGGGTGCCAGGTCGAAACGCCCGCCCTGGAGCGCCGCGGTGACGACTCGCGATTGCAAGGCTTCGGCTTCCTCGTACTGGCCTGTCTCTGCCAGGGCCATGGCCAGGACCTCGGCGTTGCCGGGACCGTCCTGTTGCTCGACCAGCGCTTCGGCCAGTTCGAGCGCACGGGGTCCGTCCCGGACGGTTTCGTCCGGGCTGCCGGCGAGCAGCCAGGCCAGCGCATAGGCGAAAAACGTGCTGTTGGGTTCGACTTCGTACGCCTCCTCGAGCAATGCGATCGCCCGGGTATGCGGTGCCCCGGCGCGCAGGACTGCCATGGCGCCCATGGCACGTGCCGTATTGTCCGAGGGGGTTGCCCGTGCGGCGGCTTCGAAGTGGCGCGCCGCGGCCTCATAGTCGCCGGTTTCCATCAGGACCATCCCCAGGAAATGATTGGCCCCGGCATGCTCCGGTTCGCTTGCAAGTGTTTTCTCGAATTTGGCAATCGCCTCATCCCGCTTCCCGTTCCCGGCCAGAAGCAGACCGTAGAAGAAGTTCGCCATCGCGTGATCCGGGTCCTTTTCAAGCGCCGCATGGAGTTCCGCGCCACCCGCATCCTTCCGACCTTCCAGATATAGCGCCCGGGCGTAGCTCACCCGGACATCGATGTTGTCGGGATCCGCCGCCGCCGCATCTCCGAAGGCCTTGGCCGCGATGTCGTAGCGTCCCTCCTGAATTCCTACCAGACCCCGGTGAAACTGAGTGCGTTCGCCGGTCAACAGGGCGTCCAGGTGGTCCGTGACGGGGTCCGGGATCTTTGGCTTGCCGTCTCCGTACTGGGACAGTGCTCGCCGCGCGCCTTCGACGTCTCCCAGACCCCGATAGGCGATTCCCAGGGGAGCGAAGGTGCGCGAGGCATGGGGCTGCAGTTCCAGCGCCCGTTCCAGGAGCCCGGCCGCACGTTCATAGTCCCTTTCCTGCAGGGCCATCCGGCCGAGGCCGAAGTCGACCGCCGCCTCCATGCCGGGGGTCTTGAAGGGTTCTTCGAGCAGCGGCCGCGCGCTGTCCGTCTGATTGTCGTCGATGTATGTCAGGGCCAGACGCAAGCGGGCTTGCTCGTGGCCAGGGTCAAGCTCCAGCACCCGGTTGTAGTAGCGGATCGCATCAGCGGAGCGCGTGGTCTGCTCGGCCAGCCAGGCTCGCAGATAAAGCCAACGGGGATTCCCGGGATCCAGCCTGCTGGCGTTCGCATACGCGGGGTCGGCGGGGATGTAGACGTGGTGGGCGTGATACAACTCGCCTAGCCGTCCCCAGGCCGCCGCGAGCTTGCCCGTATCGGATTCCTTGCCGGTGAGCGTGGCGAGGCTCTCGCGAGTCTCTTCGAGTGTCCGTCTGACCGCCTCCTCGGTCTTCGACAGGTCGGGCACGGGCAACGCCGCCAGTCGATACGTATTCTCGCCCTTCGTGATCGTAACGGGATTCGTAAGCGGTACTGCCCCGGGTGTCGATCCGGCCCAGGCCGTTGCCGGCAGGTTCACGAGAAGTAGCGCCGCGAGTGCCCAGGCCGGTCGGATCTCCGACGCCGAAGCGGTCATTCCGTCATGTCCGGGTATCGCCCGTATTCTGCGATTTCCTGTCATTTCATCAATCCGGTTTCTTCGGGGCTTTTTCCTGCTCCGGCGTTTGTCCCTCTCCCTCGGTGAGGGTATGAAAGCGGCCGGGATCCAGCTCCCGCCAGGTTTCGGTCCGCCCACTCGGCCAGCGTACGGTGATGCGCTCGATCACCGGGTCCTCCCCCAGTCCTACGAGCACGCGGGGCGAGTTTGCCGATGCGTAACTTCCATCCGTCCTGACCCGGCGGCGCAGCGGTTTCGATTGCTTCCTGGTAACCTCGATACTCGCACCGATGGCGTCCCGTCCCCGTGAATCCAGCAGTCGGAACCCGATCCAGGGATTACCGTTGCCGACGTTGTTGATCAGCAGCCGGACCGGCCCGTTGCTGTTGGCGACCACGACGTCGAGGTCCCCGTCGTTATCGATGTCGCCCATCGCCGCGCCGCGGCTGACCTCGGAGAGCCCGAAGACCTCCCCGGCACTTTCCGTGACCTCCTCGAACTTCCCGGTGCCGAGGCTGCGGAACAACTGATTGGGCTGGTGCAACGGGTACGTGTCCCCCGACCGGGCGAGGATCGGCATCACCCGCACCTCGCCATTGGCGATAAACAGGTCCAGCCAGCCGTCGTTATCGTAGTCGAACCAGATCGTACCGAAGGAGGTAAATCCCTTGCTCGGGGCGCCGAGGCCGGTCGCCGGGGTACGGTCCTCAAACCAGCCCTGGCCGTCGTTCACGTAGATCGTGTTGGTTTCACCGAGGAGGTGAGTCATGAACAGGTCCTCGTCGCCGTCCCCGTCGAAGTCCGCCGCGTCGACACCCATGCTTGCTTCGGGGGCCCCCTCCATGTTCACCGCCACACCAGCCAGAAAGGCATCGTCCTTGAAAGTTCCGTCCTTCTGGTTGACCCACAGCAGGTTCGGCCGGCCATCGTTGGCGACGTAGATATCGGTCCAGCCGTCACCGTTGAAGTCCACAGCGACGACGCCCAGCCCAGGGCTAGTCGCCTTGTCGATGCCGGCGCTGACGGTAGCATCCTCGAAGCTGCCGTCGCCCCGATTGCGGTAGAGCCGGTCGCCCAGCGCTTCGTAGAACTGCGGCGAGCAGTAGTCCCGCGCCCCATTCAGCGCGAAACACGCCTTGTTCTTCTCGGGGGCGAACTGCACATAGTTGCCGATATAGAGGTCGAGATGGCCGTCCCGGTCGTAGTCCAGGAATGCGGCGCTCACGCCCCAGCTCTCACCCGCGAGCCCAGCCGAGGCCGTGACGTCGGCGAACTTGCCGTCGCCGAGATTTCGCAGGAGTCGGTTCTGCCCGTAGTTGGTGACGAACAGATCGGTGTTTCCGTCGTTGTCGTAGTCCGCGGCCGCGACACCCATCCCATAGTCCCGCACGTCCAGCCCCGCTTCACGGGTCACGTCGGTGAAATGCAGCCTTCGCGTCCCGTCCTGGTCCACGACGAGATCGTTGCGAAACAGCCGGTCGTTCAGCTCAAGGCCCTCGGGAGGCGGGTACAGGGCATCCGCATGGGTCTTGGCCGTGCCCAGCATCGTTCCCTGTGTCAGGTAGACGTCGAGGTCACCGTCGTTGTCGTAGTCGAACAGCGCCACGCCGCCGCCGATGTTTTCGACGAAGTAGAACTCGCCTGTCATCCCGTTGAAGTACTCGAATTCGAGGCCCGTTTCGGCCGCGAGGTCCTCGAATGCCTGTGTGGCCGCGATGGCCATCGCCGGTTGTAGCATGGCGATGATCGCCATTGCCCCCCTCGAATGAAACCTGCCGTGTTTCAACTCGTCCTGCCTCCCTGATCCGTTTCCTGCGTGATATGCTGAGTCTGTTTCGCCTCGATCCCGGCCTCGAGTCTCCGGCCGGGTCTGTTGACCCAAAGCATGGTACCGCCGGCCAGCAGCAGGATCGACAGGAGTGAACGCCGGAAGACACGCGCGATAATCGAGCTGCTGGCGCTGTCGGCTTCGGCTGGCTGGGACATTTGTACTTCCCTGCGGTCGCCGCAAGGGCGGACCCCGATCGATGTTGCGAATTCCGGCAGCGATGTTGCTTGAGGCCAAAGCGATCAGAATTTACTTATATTATTAAGGACCCAAAGGGCGAATTCGTCAAGACATCGTGGAGGTGTCCTGAGGTTCTTTTTGATATTTTGACCCCTTCGGTTTATTGTCGATGCGACTTCTTGCGAGCAGGGACCCGCAAGCCGTCGACGGGCCCGGACCTTGCCGGTCCATGAATCCGAAGAAGCATGAATCCGAAGAAGAACGAATGCACCTTACACGGCGTTTGACCCATACAGAACCCCGGACCGGCATTGTTTCGACCGCCTCCGTCAGGGCGGCTTCCCGGCTGCGGATCTGCGGCTTGCTCGTTCTATGAGCTATGTACTCATCGTTTTCGGGGCGATGTCGATCAGCCTGGCGGTCGTCCCCCTGATGGTGCGTCTCGCCCCGAGACTGGGGATGATCGACAAACCCGACCCGAGAAAGGTCCACGTGACGCCAATCGCTCGGGTTGGCGGATGGGGGATCTTCCTTGGTGCGTTCCTGCCGATCCTCTATGTTGCGGGTGACAATTCGCTGGTCCATGCCTATATCATCGGCGCTGTCGTCCTGTTCGTGTTCGGAACCTGGGACGATCGCAGGGAGGTGGGGCACTGGGCCAAGTTTATCGGTCAGTTCGTCGCGGTCGGGATCCTTGTGGGTTACGGTGGGCTCTATGTAACCTCATTGCCGTTTATCGGCGTGGACGACCTGTCTCCAGCCATCGGAATTCCCTTCACCGTCATCGCCATGGTTGGTGTGATCAACGCCCTCAATCATTCCGACGGGCTCGACGGGCTGGCGGCCGGGGAGTCGCTGCTCAGTATCGGTGCCATGGGGCTCCTGTGCTGGATCGCGGGCGGACACCTGGCCCTGGTCATCGCGTTCGCGGCGATCGGCGGGATATTGGGATTCCTGCGTTACAACACCCATCCCGCAACGGTATTCATGGGGGATGGCGGCAGTCAGTTTCTCGGCTATACGGTGGGATTTCTGGCGGTGCTGCTGACCCAGCGTCTGGATCCGTCCATCAATTCCGCCGCGGTGCTGCTGCTGATCGGTCTGCCCGTCGTGGATATCCTGGTGGTGCTGAAGAAGCGTATCCAGGGTGGCGGGAGCTGGTTCCTCGCCACGCGCAATCACGTGCACCACCGGTTGCTGGACCTGGGCTTTGCGCACCAGGAATCGGTCGTAATCATCTACTCGGTGCAGACCCTGCTGGTCGCGAGCGGAATGCTGCTGCGCCATCAGAACGAATGGCTCATCCTCGCCTGTTACGTGGCGGTGCTGGCGTCGTTGTTCATCCCCCTCAACCTGGCTGAACGGTCCGGATGGCGCGCCGACACGGACAAAGACGCGGAAAACGTCCACAACACGCTCGCGCGGGCGCGCCGCATGGTGCTGGTCGTCGCGCCCCGGCGCTATCTGGATTTCGCCGTCCCTGCGTACCTGATCTTCGGCAGCTTTCTGGTGCAGGAGGTTCCCGTCGACGTTGCGCTGGGTGCGGCGCTGGTCTTCGTCCTGTTGCTGATTGAGCCCTTGTTCGCCGGCACGACGCGATCGGTATTGCTACGTTCCCTGATTTTCGTGCTGGCGTCGGTGGTGGTATTTTTGCAGCTCGACTTTCCGAGATTCGTGTCCTTATGGCTGCCGGAGTTCAAGGCCGTCTACTTCTTTCTCATGGCCCTGAGCGTGGCGGTAGCCGTGCGCTTCAATCCGGGCCGGCGACGCGTCGAGTTTCAGACGACCGCGATGGACTACCTGATGGTGTTTATCATGGTGACCGGGCTGGTGTACTCGCTTATTTTCGGCGGATACCGGACCACGGGGGTGTTGATCGTCAAGCTGATCGTGCTCTGGTACGCCTGCGAGCTGCTCGTCATCGAGAAGCGGGAACGCTGGAACGTCCTGACCGTATCCGCGCTGGCGGCGGCCGGTATCCTCTCGGTCAAGGGACTATTGCCCCACCTCTGATTCGTTCGGGGCCTTACATTCGCGGGTCGGGGAATAGCGCCGGGCTGGCCGCGCGCCTCGTGTCGGCCGTCAGACCCGGGGCGCCGGACCGCCGAAGGTCATGCACTACGACAGACTGGGCTGCATGATTCGCCGCCGGGTTTGCGCGCCGCGATGCATCGCGGCCTCCCGTTCCCTGGCGCTGTCGTTCGGTTTGTATTTCAGGTGCAGCGCGCGATGTTCCTCGGCCCCGGCCCAGGTCCTCGACCCGGGAGAAGGCCAGTTCGGCCTGGCGCATATGCCGGGACCGGCGGCGCCTACGCGTACCTCGGATTTGTTAAACTCGCCCGGAGGTGAATTCGCCTGGACGCTTGCCGTGCGAGTGCCAGGAGCCGATGAGAGGAACCATGATCGAGATTCGCATACACGGCCGCGTTGGGCAGGGGAACATGGTCGCGGCGTACCTGCTGGCGACGGCGGCAATTGGCGAGGGACGGTTCGGAACCGGTCGCGTTTCCCTGTCTGAATACGAACTATTTCGAGCGTGTGCCGCGTCCCCGGGAACCGGTCCTGCCCGTGGCCGAGCGGACCGGATGCGAGGAGATCGAGCAGGGTCTCGGTAAGGCGATTGCCGGAAAATGGCGTACCAGATTGCGCCGGGTGAACTGCGAAGCAGTGAACGGCTTGGGCAGGAAGCCCAAGACCGGTGCCCAAGCAAAGCAGGGACAGCGCCGCGCCGGGATCGTTCGTCATCAAGGCGCGACAACAGGCGCATAGTCGATCTATGTCACTGCTGTCGCAACACAGAGGACGGACGAAAAGACAAGCAGGATGGTATGTCATTTGACAGAAATCGCCTAAGTCGCAGGTGCACGGCGAGGGGCGCCGTTGTTTCTCCTGCGGAAACTGTCTTGCGTGCGACAACTGCTGGACGCTCTGCCCGGACGTTGCCGTGTTGAAGACGCAGTAAGTGGCCGAGGAAGGAAGCCACTACGTCTTCGACTACGACTACTGCAAGGGCTGCGGGATCTGTGCGCACGAATGCCCCTGTGGATTATCGACATGGAAGAAGAGCGTTGAGAAGGCTGCCTCAAGGGGCAATGGTTTGCCGGATCTGTGGTCCGACCGCATTGTCGTGACGATCGACAGCCACGCGATCATTCAGGCCCTGGTCAACGCGGAGCTGCTGTTTGCGCACGAGCGGCACGGGCCGGCAGATCGCAGGCGGTATGTGGTGACCGTATCGCGGGATTGTGGATCTCAGGGCAAGGCGGTTGCCTGCAGTCTGGCGGAGAAGCTCAACGTGCGTTGCTTCGACAGGTCGCTGGTCGAGGAGGTAGCGAAGGCGATCGGCGTCGAGCCCTACCTGCTGAAACGGCTCGACGAAAACGTGCAGGGTCTGCGCACCAACTGGCTGGAAAGGCTCGTCACGCGCAAGAGCGAGTTCAGCCAGACGTACCGCAAGACCCTGTTCGCCGTGATTCTGGGCATTGGCCGCTGCGGCGGCGTCATCGTCGGAAGGGGCGCGAATTTCATCCTGGAGGGAACCGAGGCATGCCGGGTGCGTATCGTCGCCCCCTTTGATATCAGGGTGCGCAACTACGTCAGGCGACACGGGTTGGACGAGGAGATGGGGCGTCGTCGGGTCGCGGAAATCGACGTGCAGCGTGCCGGATACACGCAATCCCTCTTCGGCAGGGACATCAACGACCCCGTTGCCTACGACATGGTTCTGAATTCCTCGCGACTCGCACCGCAGGTCATGGTTGAAATCATCGCCTCTGCGCTTCCACATTTGACCGAGTTACCGCAGGGATCTTAGGCGATTGCCGGAAAATGGCATACCAGATTGCGCCGGGTGAACTGCGAAGCAGTGAACGGCTTGGGCAGGAAGCCCAAGACCGGTGCCCAAGCAAAGCAGGGACAGCGCCGCGCCGGGATCGTTCGTCATCCAGGCGCGACATCAGGCGCATAGTCGAACTATGTCACTGTTGTCGCAACACAGAGGACGGACGAAAAGACAAGCAGGATGGTATGTCATTTGACAGAAATCGCCTTAGTCAGGGGTTTCATGTCTCCTGGATGAGGGGATGGTGATTTGTTCAAGATGACAGCTCACGCGATCGGGGTAACCCGCGTTCTGGCGGATCTGGAGCAGCATCTGGACGCGTTCCTCGGTTCTGTTGCCGGCATCGGCCAAACCAAGGGGCTTGTCAGTCTGACATTGCCCTCACCGCGAATCCCGGTCCACCGAATGCCCGCGGTCGAGGAGGGGGCACTGTTCTGGGCCCATCCCGAGGAAGGGTGCGTGAGGCTCGGGCTCGGTCGTGCCTTCGTGCGCGAGGCAACCGGTGACGATCGTATCGAACAACTGGACGCCACGCTGAAGCGACTGTCGCAGCGGTGGTACCACCGCTGCGACAGTCACACCGCGCTGTCGCCGCGCGCCTTCACCGGGTTCGCGTTTGATCCCGGCGACCCGATGCAATCACGCTGGACGGGATTTCCCAACGCGATACTGACCGTCCCTTCGTTGCTTTACGAGACTCGGGGTGACGCCTGCGCAGTCACGTTTACGGGCGAAGCCACGCGTGCCGTCGGGGAAGCCGACCGATTGCGCAGGGAGTGGATGCGCTACGCGGCGACGCTGTTCGACGGTCCCCCGACCGTACGCGAGTCCGGCGATTCGAAGTCCGCTCTGCAAGTTGTGTCGGGACTCGATCGACGCGTCTGGGAGGACAGGGTTTCGGAAGCGGTGGCGGCAATCCGCGCGGGAACGTTCGACAAGGTCGTTCTGTCCCGTCGCGCCCGCGTCGAGGGCCGGGGAATCCGCGTCACACCCGAAATCCTGGAGGGCCTTGCGAGACCGAATCCAGGGCGGGTGCAGTTTGCGGTGACGATGGGAGGTTCGACCCTGTTCGGCAGTTCTCCCGAGCATCTCGTTTCCTTTCGTGGCGGGACCGTCTGGAGTGACGCGGTGGCGGGAACGCGGTTGTTCCCGGCGAAAACCGCCGCGCAGGACCGCATCAGCGCATTTGCCCAGGACGCGAAATCCCGGTGGGAGCAGGCGCTGGTGGTCGACGCCATCGCCGAGGCGCTGCGATCCTGCTGTCGAGACGTCCACCACGCACCTGAACCCTCTGTCGTGCGTTTCGCGCGGATGGGACACCTGTGGACCCGGATCGCGGGGAAGCCGCGCAACGGTGTTTCCCTGCTGGAACTCGCGTCGGCGCTGCATCCCACGCCGGCAGTGGGGGGGTCGCCGAGTCGCCCGGCGATCGATTGGTTGGAGCGGCATGGAGAGGAGTCGCGCGGCTGGTATACGGGGGCGATCGGCTGGATCGATCCCGCGGGGTGCGGGACGCTGTCGGTGGTGCTGCGCTGCGCCCTTGTGCAGGGATCGGCGGCGGACATCTTCGCCGGTGCTGGGATCGTGGAGGGTTCGGAACCGGGGGCGGAGTTCGAGGAAACGCAGTGGAAGCTGCGTTCGATGCTCGAGGTCCTGGGCGTGACCGACGTCGAACCTGCCAAAGGTGCGTAGTCGGGCGGGTTTCGTCGTGTCGTTCGAGCCGCTCTGATGGACATCGGCAGGCTGAACCTAGAGTGGGCTATCGAGCTGATCTCCGCGTTCGCCAAATCGGGGGTCGCCGGGTGGGTCATCTCCCCGGGATCGCGTTCGACACCGCTCGCCCTGGCCTGCCGGCATCTCCAGGGACTGAAGACCGCGGTGTCGCCGGACGAGCGGTCGGCCGCTTTCTGTGCCCTAGGGATGGCCAGGGCGTTCGGCGGACCGGCGGGAGTGATCGCGACCTCGGGGTCCGCACCCGCAAACTGGTATCCCGCCGTGATCGAGGCCTCACTGGACCTCGTGCCACTGGTCCTGCTATCTGCGGACCGTCCCGTTGAACTGCAAGGCTGCGGTGCCAACCAGACCATCGACCAGGGTCGGATGTTCGGCACGCACGTTCGCGGGTATGTACAGTTGCCGCATGCGGATCCGGCGCCGGCGATGTTTCGCCGTCTGCGTTTCGACGCGGCACGCGCGACGGACCTCAGTCGCTGGCCTCTTCCGGGCCCGGTGCACGTCAATGTACCGCTCAGGGAGCCGCTGCTCGCGGATGGCGGCGCGCCTCAGATCGGCCTCCGGGTAGCAACCGAGCCGCCCACCGTGACTGGCCGTCCGAGTCTCGTGTCCGCGCCCACCGCGATCTCCGGGATCAGTGACGCGCTTGGCGGTAAAGCTGGGCTCATCGTTTGCGGCAGGGGGCGTTTCGGGGACCGATTCGCGGGCGAGATAGTCGCACTCGGTGACAGACTGCACTGTCCCGTGTTGGCCGACCCGCTGTCCGGGCTGCGTTTCGGGGCAGATCGATCCAGGCGCCTCGTTACCCACTACGACACCTTTCTTCGCGGGCCCGGGTTTGGCGGGGGCTCGCGTCCGGAGTGGGTCCTCAGATTCGGTGGTGCGCCCGTGTCCCGCGCGCTGGAGCGCTATCTCCAGGAGGCGGGAGATGCGGCGCACATTCTCGTATCGCCCTGCGGCGACTGGCCGGACCCCACCCTGAGCGTAACGCAGGTGTTACACGCGGATCCGTCCGAGATCTGTGCGGCCCTTCGCGAGGCAGCGCCACCACCCGGCCCCGTCGAATGGGAAGCCCGGTTCCACGAGGCGGAGCGCCGGGAGCGTGAACGTCTGGGAGGCGACCGTTCCCTGCCGGTGGAGGCGCAGGTGATTCGCGGGGTACTTTCCGCATTGCCGGAAGGGGCCCGGGTTTTCTGCGGGAACTCCACCGTTATCCGCGACGTCGACAGCTTTTCCGGCGCGTTGCCACACCGGCTGGAGCTGGCGGGAAACCGGGGCGCCAGCGGGATCGACGGAAACGTGTCCACCGCCGCGGGCATGGCGGTGGGCGCCGGTTCGCCCGTCGTGGGGCTGCTCGGCGACCTGGCGCTGTACCATGACATGAACGGGTTACTCCTGGCGAGGGAACGCGATGTCACCCTGGTGGTTTTCAACAACGGTGGCGGCGCCATATTTTCCTATCTGCCTCAGGCGGATCTCCCGGAGTTCGAACGATTCTGGTTGACGCCCACCGGCCTGGATATGGAGAAGATCGCCTCGCTATACGGCATCGGCTACAGTCGTGTGGACGATGCGGTCGGTTTCGGCGAGGCATTTTCCCGGTCGATCTCCCTGCCCGGCGCGAACCTGATCGAGGTCGTGATCGATCGACGTGAGAGCGTGCGGCGCCACCGCGAGTTCTGGTCTACTTAGGCGATTTCTGTCAAATGACATACCATCCTGCTTGTCTTTTCGTCCGTCCTCTGTGTTGCGACAACAGTGACATAGTTCGACTATGCGCCTGATGTCGCGCCTTGATGACGAACGATCCCGGCGCGGCGCTGTCCCTGCTTTGCTTGGGCACCGGTCTTGGGCTTCCTGCCCAAGCCGTTCACTGCTTCGCAGTTC
>JAJDOJ010000024.1 GCA_022340215.1 Gammaproteobacteria bacterium | reverse complement strand
CAGCGCAGGTGCTGCTCGGCCAGCAGTTCGGTCGGCGCCATCACGGCCGCCTGATGCCCCGATTTTGCGGCCAGCAAGCAGGCTGCCGCGGCGACCACCGTTTTTCCCGAGCCGACGTCACCCTGGACCAGTCTCAGCATCGGCCCGCTCGAGGCCAGATCATTCCTGATTTCCTCAATTATGCGGGATTGCGCAGCGGTCAGCGCGAAAGGAAGCGAGTCGAGAAAGGGCCCCAGCACCGCCCGTCCGGCGGACAGGATCGGGGCCGGGTTGCGTTTCAAGCTACAGCGCACGCGGGCAAGACCGAGCTGCTGTGCCAGCAGTTCCTCGAATGCCAGTCTCGTCCGCGCGGGGTTGCGGTGCGAATTGAGCAGCGCCGGATTGGTACCGCGGGGAGGGCGATGGAGAAAGTCGAGGGCGGCGACGGTGCCGATACGCAGTTCGTGTGGGACCAGCTCATCGGGAAGCCAGTCGGGCAGCGACCACTCGCCACGGGCCAGTAGATCGAACGCCCCCTCGATGAGGTTTCGCAGGGCCACCTGGCTCACCCCCTCCGTAGAGGGGTAGACCGCGGTAAGGTGCCCGGGCGCCGAAATCGTGCCGCTTCCCACCGCTTCGATCTCGGGGTGAATCATTTCCTTCGTTCGCGGGTCGGGTCGGACCATGCCGAAACATCGGACCCTCGAGCCGGGCCGAAGGGTCTGACGAAGGGCGGGATAGAAGTGGAAGAACCGGAGTCTCAACACATCGTCGCCGTCCGATAATTCCACGAGCAGCGCGCGGCGCCGTGTTCTCACCATTTCCGCACGGATGACCATGCCCTCGACAGCGACCTCAGCGCCGGGTATCAGCTTTCCGAAAGGTACGGTGGTGCAGCGATCCTGATACCGAAGCGGCAGGTGCAGGAGAAGGTCGCGGAGGTCTACGATGCCGAGCTTTCGCAGTCTTCCCGCAATGGCCGGACCCGTGCCCCTGAGTGCGGTGACCGGTGGCGGCGTCACACCCTCTATCGGTCGGTCAGGTGAAGGATGGCGTCCATTTCGACGCCCGCGCCCTTCGGCAGGGACGACACCCCAATGACTGCACGAGCCGGATAGGGCTCGCGAAAGTACTGCGCCATGATCTCGTTGACCACGGGAAAGTCCCCGAGGTCGGTCAGGAACACGTTGAGTTTGACGACATCCGCGAGGTCGCCTCCGGCGGCACGGGCCACTGCCGCGAGATTGTCGAAAACGTGTCGGACCTGCAACCCGATGTCGCCCTCCACCAGTGTCATGGTTTCCGGCACCAGGGGGATCTGGCCCGACAGGTATACGGTGTCGCCGACGCGGACTGCCTGGGAATAGGTACCGATTGCCTGTGGGGCATCGGGTGTCGTGATGATCTGCCTGAACACGGGTATCGGTCTCCGGTTTCTGCTGACGGTGGTTTCCGGGACAGGGCTTCGGGCAATGACGTCGTCCCGGGAACGGGTTTCCGGATTGCTTCGACCCGCGGCTGGATCATCCTCGGATGCGCGCGACCCGGTATACTTCCGGAATCTTTCGCAGCATTTGCATGATTCTGGCCAGATGCTTCCTGTTCCTGGCGGTCAGGACAAACGACATGGTCACGCTGCTGCCATCATGGCGTTCGATCGTGATGTTTTCGATATTGGATCCGAGATCGGACATCTTAGAGGCCAGGTTCGCGAGCACGCCCCGCTGATTCTCGGACTGGACCCGGATCGCCGCCGTGAACTCCCTGTCGGGTGTGGCCGACCACATCACCTGAACCCATTTTTCCTGGTTCTCCCTGTAAGCCTTGATGTTGCGGCAGGACTCGCGATGGACCACGAGCCCGCGACCGGCGCTCATGACGCCGACGATGGGATCTCCCGGCAGGGGATAACAACACTTGCCGAAGTTGACGACGATCCCTTCCGTGCCCCTTATCGCGAGCGGCGTATGCGCTGCGCTGGCGGAGCATTGCCCTGGGCCCTCTTCGTCGGCCAGTTTCCTGGCGATGATCTGGGCCATGCGCTTTCCTAGGCCTACCTGCTCGAGCAGGGTTTCTCGACTGTCGATATCCAGTTCTTCGAGCAGCGCCGCCATGCGGTCCGCACCGATGTCATCCACGGAGGTTTTCAGTGACGCGAGTTCCTTGTCGAGCAGTCGGCGGCCCAGCCTTGCCGCCTCTCCCTGGCGAAGGTTCTTCAGGTACTGGCGAATGCGTGATCTCGCCTTGGCGGTGACGACGAAATTGAGCCAGTTCGGGTTGGGGCGTCCGTTGTGGGCGGTGATCACCTCAACGGTCTGGCCGCTCTGCAGCACGGTACTCAGGGGCGAGAGCTGCCTGTCGATCTTCACCGCGACGCAGGTGTTACCGATATCCGAGTGAACCGAGTAGGCGTAGTCTACCGCCGTTGCGCAGTGAGGCAGTTCCCGAATCTCGCCTGCCGGCGTAAAGACGTAGATCTCGTCGGGAAACAGGTCGACCTTGATACTTTCCAGGAACTCAAGCGAGTTACCGGAACTCTTCTGGATCTCCAGCACATCCTTCAGCCATCGTCGCACCCGGGCCTGGGCCCAGGCGCCGCTCTTGTCCTCGGTCTTGTAAAGACTGTGGGCTGCGATGCCGGCTTGTGCGACGCGATCCATTTCCTCGTTTCGGATCTGGACCTCGATCGGAATGCCGTGGGGACCGAACAGCGTCGTGTGCAGGGACTGATAGCCATTGACCTTCGGGATGGCGATATAGTCCTTGAAGCGGCCGGGCACCGGCTTGTGAAGGTTGTGCACCGCGCCGAGGGAACGGTAGCAGGTGTCGACGTCCTTGACGATGATGCGGATGGCGAAGACATCGAAGACCTCCGAGAACGGGAGGCGTTTGGCCTTCATTTTCTTGTAGATGCTGTAGAGGTTCTTTTCGCGGCCATGGATACGGGCCTCGATTCCAACCTCTTCCAGCCGGTTGCAGATCTGTGCCTCGACCTGCTGCATCAATTCCTTCCGGTGCCCGCGACTGCGCTTCACCGCGGCCTCGAGGATCCGGTAACGCATCGGATAGAGGGCCTCGAAACCCAGATGCTCAAGTTCCACACGCATCGTGTTCATGCCCAGACGCTGGGCGATCGGGGCATAGATGCCGAGCGTCTCTCGGGCGATACGCCGGCGTTTGTCCGGTCGCATCACCCCCAGGGTGTGCATGTTGTGCAGGCGGTCCGCCAGTTTCACCATGATGACGCGCAGGTCCTTGGCGACGGCAAGCATCATCTTGCGGAAGCTCTCGGCCTCGGCCTCGGCGCGAGATTCGAAGCTCAAGTGAGACAGTTTGCTGACGCCGTCGACGAGTTCCGCGACGTCCGCGCCGAATTCCTTCTCTATCTGCCCCTTGACGGTGGGCGTATCCTCGATGACGTCGTGCAGGATGGCGGCGATGATGCTGCGAGCATCCATTCGCATCTCACCCATGGTCCGCGCCACGGCGAGCGGATGGTAGATGTAGGGCTCTCCCGATAGCCGCGTCTGTCCTTCGTGGGCCTCGGCACCGAACAGGTAGGCGTGGTAAACCTCGCGTATCTCCTCCGGTTCGAGATACGAGTCGAGCAGTGAACAGAGATTGCTGATCAGAAAACGTGTCGGGTCGGACGTGCCGGCCTTGCCGCTGTTCAGGGGTGCGACGTCTGCCACGGCGTTATGCGTCGGGCGGAACCGTTCCGGGTCCCGGTCGACACGTCCACAGGGGCCGGTTGGTGCGGGGGGCCGGTCTGGCCCTCGTCTGGGCAGCGTGAATGTTAATGCTCACGCGGGGCCCCGGGGCGTTATGGTGTGTCGGCGGGGCCCGGAGACGGCTTGCCTTCCCTGGCGCCTTCCACGGGAGAGCCGGATTCGGCGGCCTGCTGTTCGGCCTGGGCGGCCAGGCTTTCAAAGGCAGCGACGGTGTCAATGTCGGAAGTGCCAACTTCGAAGTCGTGCTGGTCCAGCAAATCTCGGCTGATCTTCCCGTCCGCTATCTCCCGCAGCGCCATGACAGTCGGTTTGTCGTTTTCCCATTCCAGGTAGGGTTCTGTGCCCCGGGCAAGTTGCCGCGCTCGCTTGCTCGCCAGCAGAACGAGCTGGAAGCGGTTGTCAACGAACGCCAGACAATCTTCAACGGTAACGCGTGCCATAGGTCTCCTCAGTCGCAGGTTTGCGGGACGCCCCCAACAGTTGGGTATTGTGCTGAGGCGGGGACCCCGCGCTTGTCTCTGCCGTTACGGCAACGTACGCCGCCATGGAGCGGGAGCGTTGACATAGCGTTTCAATACTAAACGATTGGCAGGATGCACGCTAGCCGAGTTCAGCGGAGGTTCGCAACCGCAACGCCCGTCAACCCGGACACTGCCTCCCAGCGGCGACGCCAACGGGTAGACAATCCCCGGATCCGGCAAATCCGATCTTTCAGGCGGTCAACCGGGATTATCCCTGCGCATCAATGAGTCCAGCAGTGTCGCGGAGCGGCTCTGGACGGCGGCAAGGGTGAGACGGCTGCTGCGTACGAGACAACAGAGTTCCTCGAGTGCCGTGCCGAAATCGTCGTTGATCACCACGTAGTCGAATTCGGCGTAGTGGCTCATTTCGGCTTCGGCATCACGCATGCGCCTGCTTACCACTTCCCCGCAATCCTGGCCCCGGGAGGTCAGCCGTGCCTCGAGAGCGGCGCGTGACGGTGGCAGGATGAAGATCGACGAACAATCCGGGGCGTGGTTTCTTACCTGTCGGGCGCCCTGCCAGTCGATTTCGAGGATTGCATCATCACCGCTGTCCAGGATGTTCGTGACCGACGACCTGGCGGTCCCGTAGGCATTGTCGAAGACGCGGGCGTGTTCCAGAAACTCTCCCGCGTTGATCATTTCCCCAAAACGCCTGGGGGAGACAAAGTGATAGTGCAAGCCTTCTTCCTCGCCAGGCCGAGGCGTACGGGTCGTGTGGGAGACGCAGACCTGCACGCCGTCCATGGTCGATACGAGGGCCTTGACCAGCGAGGTCTTTCCGGCCCCGGAGGGGGCGGAAACAACGAATAGTGAAGCGGTTGTCACGCGAGATCGCTCCGTGCGGAATCCGGCGTTGCCGGGGGAGACAGCGCCGGGGAAAAGACTATAATGGGGTGGGATAGAAGCATAAATTTACAATCTTCCACAGTCTTTACACTGGAGGTGGCTCATGAGAAGACGCTTGTATTTTATGCTGCCGGATATCGAGATGGCCAAGAAACTGGAACGCGAGTTGCTGCTTGCCCACATCGACGACAGCCATATCCATTTTCACGCGACGGTAGACGCCAAGCTGGCGGAGTTACCCAAGGCAAACCTACTCCAGCGCACGGACCTTCTGCATGGCATGTTCATCGGGCTGGTGGTTGGTGCGGTTGTCGGCAGCGCGCTCGGGTATCTGCTGTATCTCTACCCGGCGTTCGGAGATAGCCTGGGGATGGGGCCGATACTCGGTTTGGCCATCGCCGGTGCAGTATTCGGCAGCTGGGCCTCGGGCATGGTGGCGATCAGTATGCCCAATTCACGGCTCAAGGGGTTTCAGAGCGCGATCGACAACGGGCAAATCCTGCTGATGGTGGACGTGCCGAAAGAAAAGGTCGAAGAAATCACGCAAATGATCCATTCACATTACCCGGAAGCGGCTGACAAAGGAGTCGAGGCCCACATGCCGGCGTTTCCGTAACCGGGTTTTCGCGCGTTTGGGTTCCGACGCTCTATAAAAACGGGTAAGAGCCGGGCTTGCGGCCCGGCTCTTACCCGTTTTGCGGAAATGCTCTTCATTCGGCCGCCACGGCCGGATCGCTACCTGCTGCAGAAGACCTGATGCATCATGGTAATCAACTGCAGGGTGCGCGCGTCGCTGACGCGATAATAGACCCGGTTCGCGTCCTTGCGTGAGGCCAGAATGCCCTTGTCCCGCAGTATTGCCAGGTGTTGTGAAATATTACTTTGGGAGGTGCCCACACGTTCGACGATATCCTGCACGCTGACTTCCTGGTCACCCAGGGTGCAGAGGATTTTAAGTCGCAGTGGGTGGGACATCGCCTTGAGGGACCTTGACGCACGTTCTATGTCGTCGTCCCGGGTCATCAGGTCGGTGATGTTCGGGTCCGTTTCCAGTTTCTGCTGATTGGTGTGCATAATCCGATCCTGCATATTAGAATTATACTATAGAATTATACTACACATTCATGACGGTACCATGTGCACTCGTTTCTCTGACTGCCAAGGCCAATATTCGCGGTTGTCACGAATCATTCACCCGGCCGTTCGGAGCGGTCTTGCCGGATCCACGCCGAGCTCTGTTAACCGGAATTCTGATCGTTACCTCCTTTCTGGCCGGTATGGCGGATGGCGTATCCGGTTCCAGCCGAAACGAGGCCGAGATTAGGGCTCGCCTGGAGTCGATCCAGCGGGAGATATCCGGCCTCCGGACCCGTGTTGCCCAGACTGAAGGGCGAACCGGACAACTGGTCACTGAATTGGCGGAACTGGAGACATCCATTGGAACGCTGTCCCGAAAGGAACGCTCTCTCGACAGCCAGCTGAATGACCTGGAAACCCGCGCAGAGGGATTGATCGCCCGCAAGCAAGTCTTACGCAAAGCGCTGGCGGCTCAGCGCGAGGCTATCGGCAATCTGGTTCGTGCGCGCTATGCAAATGGTCGTGAAGCGTATCTCAAGTTGCTTCTCAACCTCGAATCCCCGGTCCATTTCAGTCGTTACCACATCTACTATGACTACCTCAATCGGGCACGCCTCGCTCGTATCGATGCAGTGACGCGAACACTCGATGACATGAGCGAGGTCGAAGTGGCGCTGAAGAGAAATGCCGAGCGTCTCTCGCAATCCAGGGAAGACTTGAAGGTGGAACGTGCCAGGCTGAAGGCCGCCCAAGACGGGAGGATGGTCACGCTCAAGGCGTTACAGGCGGAGATCGGCAAGGGCAACAGATCCATTGCCGCATTGAAGGCCGAACACGAGGGACTGAAGTCCTTGCTGAACAAATTGCGCATGGCGCTTGACGACATACCGGTCCATCCCGGTGGTGAACAACCCTTCAAACGACAAAAGGGAAAGCTACCGTGGCCGGCCACGGGTCGGATCGTCAGGGGAGGCACCGGTGGCGCCTCTGCCCAGGGTGTTCTTATCCGGGCCGGCGAGGACGAGGCGGTGCGAGCGATCGAAAGAGGTCGCGTGGCGTTCGCAGACTGGATCCGTGGCTACGGGCTGCTTCTGATCATAGATCATGGGAAGGGTTACATGAGTCTGTATGGGTACAACCGCAGTCTGTACAAATCACCCGGTGACTGGGTGGAAGCCGGAGATCTGATCGCCAGGGTGGGCGCCAGCGCGGGTCGTTCGACCCCGGGGTTGTATTTCGGGATTCGCCATAACGGCAAGCCCCTCGATCCCACCTCCTGGTGTACGAAACGCGTCAGCCTGGCCGATTGAGCAAGTCGCTGCAGGGCGGGGTGGCGTGCCAACGCGGCAGTCTCTTTGGAAATCAGCAGAGGCGGGGTTGGGCCGGAATTCGGAATTATCGGCCCGTATCCGGGTCAAACGCTTCAATTCTCATTGGGTTTGCCTTCCGGACAGCGGAAATCGTCCGTTCGTAGCGCAAGCGTGGCGCAGTTTCGGGATATGGGGTAATGTGTCCGTTTGCGGCCGCTGTCCCGTGGGCGGCGGGCCAACGGTTCGAACTGAGTCAGATATACTGAAAATGAGCACAAATCGTAGTCTTTCTGCCCGTACCCCTAAAATGGGGATAGGCCTGGTGATGGGAATCATCATCGGTATTTCCCTCGGTGTGGGGCACGGCGTATTCGCCGAAAGGGAAAAGCAGGTCAAGTTGCCACTGGAGGATCTGCGCACATTCACTGATGTCTACGCCCGCATAAAAAACGACTACGTCGTCGAGGTCAGCGACAAGGAACTGCTGGAGAGCGCCATCCGCGGGATGCTGGCGGGGCTTGATCCGCATTCGACCTATCTCAACGAAGAGGAATTCAGAGAGCTGCAGATCGGGACAACGGGCGAGTTCGGGGGTCTCGGGATCGAGGTGGGCATGGAGGACGGGTTCGTCAAGGTCATTGCGCCCATCGACGATACACCTGCCGAGCGGGCGGGGATCAAGGCCGGGGATCTCATCATTCGCCTTGACGACCAACCGGTCAAGGGCATGACCCTTAATGACGCAGTCAAGATAATGCGCGGTAAGAAGGGTACGGATATCATGCTGACTGTCGTGCGCGATGGAGCGGATAAACCGCTCAAGATCTCGATTACCCGCGACGTGATTCGCGTCAAGAGCGTCAAGTCCAGGATGCTTCAACCGGGGTTCGGTTACGCGCGGATTACGAACTTCCAGTCCAAGACGGCTCGAAACCTGATCGACGCCATCGAGGAGTTAAAAAAGGAGAACAAGGGACCGTTGCAGGGGCTGGTATTGGATCTGCGAAACAACCCCGGGGGCGTACTGACCGGTGCGGTTGGCGTTTCGGATGCTTTTCTCGACAAGGGTTTGATCGTCTATACCGAGGGTCGCGTTCAGGACTCCGAACTGCGTTACAACGCGACCGACGGTGATGTCCTCGACGGGGTGCCGATGGTGATCCTGATCAACGGTGGTTCGGCGTCCGCCTCCGAGATCGTAGCCGGCGCCATGCAGGACCACAAGCGGGCCATTATTCTTGGCTCCAAGTCCTTCGGGAAGGGATCTGTCCAGACAATCCTTCCACTCAAGGAGAGCGCTGCGCTGAAGCTCACCACTGCCCGCTACTACACACCGTCGGGCAAGTCGATCCAGGCCGAAGGCATCAACCCTGACATCGTTCTGGAAAACCTGAAGGTCTCTCAGGCGGAGGACACGGGTTTCGACCCCGTCAAGGAGGCCGATCTCGCCGGGCACCTCGATAACGGTAATTCGAAACAAAACCCTGACAAGTCAGGGAAGGACGACGCGGAAGGCCCACTCGCCGAGGAGGATTACCAGCTCAACGAGGCGCTGAACATCCTCAAGGGGATCGCTATATTGAACCGTGTCAACGCCAGCAGCGGCTGAGCGGAGGATGGTGCGGGTGGGTGATCTGGGTTGTTTCAGGTTTGCGGCTTCTCAAGACTGAGGATAACTAGCGATGACGCGCGTACTTGTTCCGCTTGCCCAGGGCTGCGAGGAGCTCGAAGCGGTGACCATCATCGATCTCCTTCGTCGAGCGGGCATCGAGGTAGTCACCGCAGGTCTCGACAGAGGACCGGTCAAGGCCTCACGCGGCACCGTGTTAATGCCGGATACCGGGCTGGACGACGTCGTGGACCAGGATTTCGATATGATCGTGCTTCCCGGTGGGCTTCCCGGCGCGGACCACCTCAACGAGGACCCGCGCATCCATACCCTTCTGAAGCGCTTGTCCGCTGAAGGGAAATATACCGCCGCCATTTGCGCGGCGCCCAAGGTCCTGGCAACCGCCGGGTTGCTGGACTCCCGACAGGCTACCGGATTTCCGGGTGTGCTCGAATCCCTGGCGCTGAACGAGACCCGCATTACGAGCCGTCCCGTACAGGTTGACGGCAAGGTGGTGACCTCCAGAGGGCCGGGCACGGCCATGGATTTTGCACTGGAACTGATCGAACTGATGCTGGGTCGGGAAGCGCGGACCGCAGTGGAGACGCCACTGCAGCGTCCCGCCGCCTGATTCCCTTCCGCTACTCCACCGTGACCGATTTGGCCAGGTTGCGGGGCTGATCCACGTCGGTACCCTTCAACACCGCGGTGTGGTAAGCCAGCAACTGAAGCGGTACCGTGAATATCAGTGGTGCAACCACCTCGTGGGTCGGTGCCACGTGCATGACGTGAACGTTCGGGTCTGCGACGAGTTCCGTATCGATGTCCGCAAATACATAGAGTTCCCCACCCCGCGATCGAACCTCTTCCAGATTCGACTTGAGTTTCTCCAGCAGCGCGTCGTTGGGTGCAACGGCGACCACTGGCATGTCACTGTCGACCAGCGCCAGTGGTCCGTGTTTGAGTTCCCCGGCCGCATACGCTTCGGCATGGATGTAGGAGATCTCCTTGAGCTTCAGGGCCCCCTCCATCGCCACGGGGTAGTGGGATCCTCTGCCGAGAAACAGGGTATGCCGTTTGTCTACGAAACGTTCCGCCATAGCGGCAATTTTCGAATCCATGGACAGAACGCGCTCGATCTGTGAGGGCAGGGTCCTGAGCTCGGAGATCAGGGCTTGTTCCGTGTCGGGTGTGATTCCGTGACGGCGGCCGAGAACCAGAAGCAGTAGCAGCAGTGCAATGAGTTGAGTGGTGAATGCCTTGGTCGACGCCACACCGATCTCGGGACCCGCATGGGTCATCAGGGCCAGGTCCGAGGCCCGGACCAGGGAGCTTTCCGGCACGTTGCATATGGTGAGCGAGCCGGCGTAGCCGGCGGTTTCCGCGATCTGCGATAGCGCCGCCAGGGTGTCGGCCGTCTCTCCGGACTGCGAAACGCTGACGAACAGGGTCCCCGGCTGGACCACGTGCTTCCTGTATCGGAACTCGCTTGCGACCTCGACGTGGCAGGGAATGCCGGTCAGGGATTCGAACCAGTATTTGCCGATTAACCCTGCGTGAAAGCTGGTTCCGCAGGCCACGATCTGGATTGCGTTCACCTTATCGAGGATGCGGGCGGCGGAGGGCCCGAGAATCTCGTCGGGTACGCGGTCGCCTTCGATACGATCCTCGAGCGTGTCCGTGATGGCAACGGGTTGCTCGAAGATCTCCTTCAGCATGAAATGGCGGTATCTGCCGCGTTCCGAGGCGTCGGCGCTCAGTTCCAGGACCCGCGCGGATCGTTCGACGGGATTTCCGTCCTGGTCGCGGATCTCGACGGAGGAGATTTTGAGATCGGCGATGTCCCCGTTCTCGAGATAGACGAAACGTTGCGTGACGGGCTGGAGTGCCTGTACGTCGGAGGCGATGAAATGTTCACCGAGACCGATGCCGACGACCAGCGGACTGCCGTGCCGCGCGGCGACCAGCCGTTGCGGGTCCTCGCGATCGAGTACCCCGATGGCGTAGCTGCCCTCGAGCTCGGCGACGGTTTTCTGTGTGGCCTCGACCAGCCCCATCCCCGTCTCCAGATGCGAGACGATCAGATGTGCGATGACCTCGGAATCCGTGTTGGAGGTGAATTGGACGCCGTTTCTCTCCAGCCTTTGCCTGATTTCGGCGTGGTTCTCAATGATGCCGTTATGTACGACGGCAACCCGACCCTCTCCACCGAAATGCGGGTGGGCGTTGGACTCCGACGGGACGCCATGCGTAGCCCAGCGGGTGTGCGCGATACCCAGGCGCCCGGGTAACGGGGTCGCAGTCAAGGCGCCGGCAAGTTCCGAAACCTTTCCCTGCCGGCGTACCCGATTCAGCACGTGGTCATGCAGTACGGCGATGCCGGCCGAGTCATATCCACGATACTCGAGCCTGCGTAACCCCTCCATCAGGATGGGTTCAATCTCGCGCTGAGCGATTCCGCCTACGATGCCACACATGGTTTCTGTCCATTGATCGGTTGGAGTGGGATGCCTGGATTCCGAATCCGAATGATTCTGGTTGATTGGCCGATTTCAATCGAAACGAACCCCGGTTCGCAATGGGTCCGTCGCGGGGTCCGAAAGACGGGGCAGGCCAAATCCCATTATTTCCGCTGTTTTCGGGGCCGTTTCCAACCCTTGACCGTGGTTTGCGGGGCACGGGACAGGGTCAGCTCCCCGGCCGGGGTGTCCCGGGTAATGGTGGATCCCGCGCCGATCGTTGCGCCAGCGCCCACGCGGACTGGCGCGACCAGCTGCGTGTCGGAACCGATGAAGGCGTCGTCTTCGATGATCGTCCGGTGCTTATACGCCCCGTCGTAATTGCAGGTGATGGTTCCGGCGCCGACGTTGACCCGTGTACCGACATCGGTGTCGCCGATGTAACTCAGGTGATTGACCTTCGACAGGTCGCCTATGCGGGATTTCTTGATCTCGACGAAATTACCCAGATGGACGCCGTCCGCCAGGCGGGTCTCGGGGCGCACGCGGGAAAACGGACCGACCCGGCAATTCTTGCCGATCACGGCGTCCTCGATAACGGAATTCGGCAGGATCTCGGACCCGGCGCCGATCTCGGCATCGCGGACCGTGCAGTTGGGTCCGATTCTCGCGCGCTCTCCGAGGCGGACGGTTCCTTCGAGCACGACATTGACGTCGATGAATACGTCGGTTGCCGCTTCGATTTCGCCGCGAACGTCGAGCCGGGCCGGGTCCGCGAGTGTTACGCCATTGGCCATGAGCCGGTCCGCCTGCCGAAGCTGGAAAATCCGCTCGCAGCGAGCGAGCTGCGAGCGATCGTTGATTCCCGTGACCTCTTCCCGGTCCCTGCAGATGATGGCCACGGCCGTTGAACCCTCCCCCACTGCCAGCTCGATACAGTCCGTCAGATAGTACTCTCCCTGCGCGTTGCTATTGCCCACCGACCGCAACCAGCGCCGGAAATGACCTGCCCGGGCCGACATGATCCCGGTGTTGACCTCCCGGATCGCGCGTTCGGTGGGATCGGCGTCCTCTTCCTCGACGATGCGCAGCAGAGCGCCATGGGCGTCGCGGACGATTCGACCGTATCCGGCGGGATCCTCCAGCTCGACACTCAATACAGCCAGTCCTTCTTCGGGGCATCCGCCGAGCAGTGCACGCAGCGTTTCCGGTCGCAACAACGGCACATCGCCGTAGAGCACCAGCAGCCGCGCCCGGTCATCGATGCCGGGCAATGCCTGAACCAGGGCGTGACCGGTTCCGAGCCGTTCGCTCTGCTCGCGCCAGTCGATATCCTTATCGTCGAGCGCATCGGGGACCTGCCGACCTCCGTGTCCATAAACGACGCGAGGCCTCGACGAGCCCAGGGCGCGCGCGGTATCCAGGACGCGGGCGATCATCGGCCGGCCGCCGATCGGGTGAAGGACCTTTGGCAGGGCACTTTTCATCCTTGTCCCATGTCCGGCGGCGAGCACTACGACTGTCGGGGTGTCATTCATTGGTAGGGTACATGTCGATGCTGGAGGAAATCCGGGTAGCGAGAAACCGGCGATGTTTTGGGGGAAGGCGCTTGCGGAGGTGGTGCGGCGATGGAGCAGGTAACTCCGCCATGGCAAAGGTTTCCTCAGAGATGTGCGTTCGGAAATGTCCTGATTTCCGGCCAGTTCCAGTCGATTTTACGGTTCATGCTCGCCGGCGCCCCGCTGACCGGGGCGGTGCTTCCGGTCCCGCCTGTTGAAGTACCTGGCTAGGTGGACCAAAGCCAGCAGGTTGCCGACACCGATCGCAATCAAAGCGATGGCGAGCAGTAAGCCGAGCTGAAATCCACCGCCTTCGTCGGACATGACCACTTAGTGAGGTGTTCGTTTGCATACTAGCCCCTGCTTTGCGACGGGTAAAGCCGAAGCCACAGCGCACCCGTGGTAGGGAATGGTACACGGTTATGCTTCCATGTAACCCGCGCTGCCGGATAGACTCAGCGCTTCGGGCAGTCGTATTAATGGGGCCATCCCGCAACGCCCCGGCCGGATCCAACTCGGAGGGCAGGACGCAAGATGCATCTTGATTTCTGGAATGTCGTAACGTTTCTCGCGTTGCTGATCCTGTTGGCGGGCTTTACCGTGATCTTTGTGTGGTTCATTTCCCTGCCAGGGAAGCTTGCAGTGAAACGCAAGCATCCCCACGCCGAGGCGGTCAAGCTGATGGGGAACCTGGGATTCCTTGGGGGGGTGCCCTGGCTGCACGCCCTGATGTGGGCTATACACGACTCGGTGACCATCGATATCCGACGCCTCCCCAAGGAGGAAAGAGACCATATTGAAGCCGAGATCGCGGCTCTGCGCGGCGAGGAGAAAAAGAAAATTGATTCTCCCGGCAAGGCGGCTGATCGAGATTCCGATCCGTCGAACGGGACGGAGGCTTGAATGGTCGCCGCGCTTGTTATTACCTTTCTCTACGTCTTTGTCGTCTGGCTGTTTTTCTTCAAGCTCCAGGTAGCGAAGTTCAATGTCATCTGGGGCCTGGTCACCTTCTGGATCGGTGTCCACCTGCTGCTCGTGTTCCTGATCGGAACCCGCTTCTCGCAGCCCTACACCAAAGACGCGAGGATCGTCCGTCGCACCATACAGATCGTTCCGCGACTGCCCGAGCCGACACTGCTGAAGGAAGTGGTGGTCGAGCCGAACGTCACCGTCAGCAAGGGAGATCCGCTGTTCCGGTTTGACGATACCCTGTATCGACAGCGCGTCGCCGGCTTCGAAGCCGAACTGGTCGCGGCCAAACAGAATGTGCTGGTCCTCCAGGCGGACATCGATGCTGCTAATGATGCGATCCTGAAGGACGAGGCGGACATCAAGTACGCGCAGCAGCAGGTCAATCGTTACAGAGACATGTCGAAAAAGGGTGCGGCCCGTCAGGAAGACCTGGATCAGTGGCGCGACAAACTGGCCGAAGCACAGGCCTCGCTGGGCGTGGATCAGGCCAATCTGAAAAAGGCGCAGCTCCAGTACAATTCACAGATCAACGGCGTCAATACCTCCGTCGCGCAGGTGCAGTCCAAACTCGACCAGGCACGCTACTACCTCAATCAGACGGTCATCTACGCGCCTGAGGACGGATTCATCACAAACCTGCAGGCCCAACCGGGTCTGGTCGTGGGAACGCGGCGGATCGGTGCGATCGCCAGTTTCATCGTGGACAGCGACCCTTATCTGCTGGGGACCTACTTTCAGGAGCACCTCAAGTTCGTCAAACCCGGACAGCCCGTCGAGATCGCCCTGGACATGCATCCCGGAGAGATCTTTACCGGCACCGTGGAGAGCATCTGGTGGGCAACGGGGCAGGGCCAGTTGATGCCGAAGGGCGAGATCCCCCAATTCGTTCACAAGCAGGTCAAGGGAAGGTTCGCGGTCAAGATCAGGTTTGACGAAGAGGAAAAACTCCGCCTACCCGCCGGGGCGCAGGGTGCGGCTGCGATCTACACCGACGTGGGGAAGGGCTTCTCTCCCCTTCGCCGCGTCGTCATTCGCACCTACACCTGGGCGAACTGGCTCTATCCACTGCCCATCTAGCGATGGCAGGTAGCAACGGCTCTGGCCCTGTCCTGTCGAGCCGCGGGAAACGCCGGCTTGCGCCCGAGTGACCCGCGATTTCGCCTTTGAAACACCCTCTCACAGACATCCGGCGAGGGCTGAGATGGCGCGCCTCGAAGGACAGACTTCGAACGAATTGTTCGAAACTCTGGAAGAGTGGAACACCTACCTTAACCAGCATACGCCCTACTTTCAGGAGCCCCAGCCATGACGTTGCAGGACCAAACGGTCCTGCGGGCTTCGGACTCTTTCCAAAAGGCTTCTTGCGTAGCCCAACCGCTCACTAGCCGCAAGAAACCGCCATCTCCCTTCTCGATAAGGCTATCAGAGGATGAGCGCGCCTATCTGATCCAGCAAGCCGGAAGCAGGCCCCTGGGCGCGTATATCCGCTCTCGCCTGCTCGGCGACAGAGCAGAAAAACGCCGGACCTTCCGCAAACCCAAAATTGACGACAAGCAGATTGCGCAAGTATTGGCCGCGCTGGGAGCCTCGCGGCTTTCCTCCAACCTCAACCACCTCGCCAAATCGGCCAACATGGGAACGCTGGATGTGTCCCGGAACGTGGAGCAGGAACTGGAGGATGCCTGCGGGGCCGTGCTGGCCATGCGCGATGCTCTGCTCATGGCGCTGGGCCTGAAGACGGACACGAACGAAAAGTCCTCCGCCAATGCGTCGGAGGACTGACATGATCCTGCACGGAAACCAGCGCGGCGGAGCCAAGGACCTGGCCCTTCACCTGCTCAAGCAAGAAAACGAGCATGTGGAGGTCCATGAACTGCGTGGGTTCGTCTCCGACAATCTGGTTTCCGCCCTTAAAGAAATCCATGCGGTTAGCCGGGGCACGAAGGCCAAGCAGTTCTTGTTTTCCCTGAGCCTGAACCCTCCGCCGTCAAAAAACGTTCCCACGACGGTCTTCGAAGAGGCCATCGAGCGCATTGAGAAGAAGCTCGGCCTAACGGATCAACCCCGCGCCATTGTCTTCCACGAAAAGCAAGGCCGCCGTTACTGCCACGCCGTGTGGTCGCGGATCGACGCACTGGCAATGAAGGCGATCCCGCTGTCCTTCTCCAAGCGCAAGCTGATGGATGTCTCTCGGGAGCTGTATCTAGAACATGACTGGACCATGCCCCGTGGCCTGATGCACGCGGGGCAGTTCGATCCGAAGAACTTCACGCTCGCGCAGTGGCAGCAGGCCAAGCGGATCGGCAAAGACCCAAAGGCCATCAAGAAGATTTTTCAAAATTGCTGGGCGGTCAGCGACAACCAGGCCGCCTTTGCCCAAGCGCTCAAGGAATACGGCTACACCCTGGCCAGAGGCGACCGGCGGGGCTTCGTGGCGCTGGATCACCGCTGCGAGGTCTTTGCCGTGCCCAAGTGGGTCGGCATCCGGACCAAAGAGGCGCGATCAAAGCTCACGGATCAAACTGCTCTGCCGTCCGTAGACGAGGCCAGGGAAGAGATTGCCAGGACCATGATAGATCGTCTGGGCGAGATTCAAAGCCAGCACAGTGCCGCTATGGAGACCCGCCTGTCAGAGATTGAGCACAAGCGCGTGCAGATGGCACGCAAGCATGCTCGGGAGCGCGAAAGCCTACAGGAAGCACAGGACACGCGCTGGAAGGCAGAGACCCTACAACGCCAAGCTCGTTTTCGCAAAGGGTTACGAGGGCTGTTTGACCGCCTGGGCGGACAGCATCGCCGGATCAAAAAACGTAACGAGCAAGAAACCTATGAGGCTCTCAAGCGCGATCAGAAAGAAAAGGATGCTCTCATCTTCCAGCACCTGGATCAGCGCCGGGTCCTGCAGGCCCGCATGGACCGTCTCAGAAAGCTGGGGGATGCGCGGAGCCGGTCCATGTCCAAGGATCGGGACCAGTACCAGGAGATCAGAGAGCAAAAACGTGAAACGGCCAGATTCCAATCGCGCACGCAGCCTTATCGCCCTCCTGGTCGGGAGCGGTAAGGGCCGATTAGCTTTTCTCGTAAATTCAGAGTGTTGCATGTTTTTTCCTTGCTGATTACCAATAAATACGATAAATTGGTAAAAGAAGGAGGTGCTTTAAAATGGCCAAAAACACCAGTATTTCCCTGGGCGAACATTTCGAAGGGTTCATCGCTGAGCAAATCAGTCATGGACGTTACGGTTCCGCCAGCGAGGTTATCCGCGCCAGTTTGCGCTTGCTTGAGGAGCGTGAACAAAAGCTTGCAGCCTTGCGCCGGGTTCTGATCGAAGGCGAAGAAAGCGGAGCGGATTCACAGCTCGACATGGACGAAATCCGCCGCGCCGCGCGGGAAGCCGTGGGGCCGGATGCTTGAGATCGTCATACGTCCGCGTGCGCGCGAAGACCTGATCGACATCTGGCGCTACAGCTTCGACGAATGGGGCAAAGCCCAAGCCGACAAGTACCTCGCCGAGATCGAAGCAGGTATCAAGCAGCTTCAGAAAAACCCGAATCTAGGCAAAAACCGCGACGATGTCCGCACGGGCTACCGGTCTCTGCGACTGAACCAGCACATCGTCTATTACGTGCCCACGCCGTCCGTCATCCGCGTTGTCCGTGTGCTTCACGCACAGATGGACCCGGATCGCCACCTGTAAAGATTCTTTTTCAGGCGAAAAAAGAACATCCCTTTCCGGCATGGTAAGCCAAAAAGCGGAAGGGCTGAGCGGTGTCAAGGCAGAGCGTAGCGAACCCGAAAGGCCTGGCCTTTACAGCGTTCAGACGGGAGCGATCATCGAAAAAAGCCGGAAATCAGAACGGCATGAAACGCTCGGGATCGGTGTAGCAAAAAGGGCCGCCCTGCGCCCCAACATGCTCGCGCCAATCTTCGTTTTCAATCATCTCCTTCCGGGAGGCGCGGTATTCGCTTTCGTGCTGCTCACGAAATATTGTGCGAATGAAGACCTCGCCTTTCCTGGCGTTCCTTTTGCTGTCCATAGCGTTGTGTCTCCCTTTGTTAAGCTGTCCTCATTTTTTTCTTGCGCGTCTGCTCTTCAACCTATAAAGAACAAAAGAAGAACAAGCAAGGATGAAATTCATGATTCAAAGGGAGTTCAATTTATTAGCCTTAATGGTCAGGGACGAGAACGGACGCTACCGCCCGGCCAGAGGGGAGGAGATCATCGAGGCTGCTCTGTCGGAGATGAAACAGCGGTTTTGCCGGGGGGCTAAGATCACCTCGCCGGAGGAGACAAAATCATTCCTCCAGCTCAAACTTGGCGGTTTGGAGCATGAGGTCTTCGCCGCGCTTTGGCTTGATAACCGGCACCAGGTTATTGTTTTCGAAGAACTCTTTCGCGGAACCATCGACGGGGCCAGCGTCCATCCCAGGGAAGTCGTTAAATCTGCCCTTCGGCACAATGCCGCCGCCGCTATCTAATGCCGCCGCCGCTATCTACTGCCACAATCATCCTTCAGGGATTGCCGAGCCCAGCCAGGCCGACCAACGCATTACGCAACGTTTAAAAGAGACCCTTGATCTCGTGGACGTACGAACGCTGGATCACGTCATCGTCGGCGAGAATACTTTCTCCTTTGCTGAGCGTGGGTTGTTGTAAGAATTACATTACCGGTTAACTTTAGCAGCCGTGTTTCACGCGGTTTCCATACTGATACTTATCACGCTACTGTTTTTCTTTGCGCTTCTATAAGTCCTGTCTTTCTATCTACACCATATGGCTATCGGTTTGTTCTATCGCTATATCACACTCATCAATAATATACTGAGGAACTGGGGAATACTTTGAAGGGTCCAGTTGCGCTACGTATTCATTTTCCACATGAAATGCCTCATTGATGAATTTACGGATTACTTTATTCTCATGCAGATCGCTTTGGCTATCTCCTTGCATGATTATTCTATATAGCTGTAATTTCTCATAGTTATTCGATGTGTTCTGATATAGCAGATGCATACAATTTCCATCATTTAAGCGTGCCAAGATTGCAGCGTAGTCAAAACTAGGGATATGCTGGTGGATAGATGTGATTGCCACATCTATATCATTTTGCAGCATCACATTTTCGCCATTGCTATCCAGTGTTGGTGTTGTCCTTTTCTTTAACAGGCTAGATGGTACGTGATACTCGTTGCCTTGAAGATTTAATATCTCGTAATACCGACGCAAATAAATTGACCTGATGATATCATCTTGGGTTCTTACTATATTGTCCTCACAGACTTTTCCAAAGCTCTTAACCCATCTTTGTCACTTTCCACCCCGATTGTCTCCAATTTCTCCAAATAGCGGGCTATTGTCGAAATAAATTTCGTTAGAAAACATTGGAGTAGAGTTTTAGGGTTTGCAGATTAGTAAATGTAGTGACATAAAATAACGAATAGGGGTTGACGCCGAACGGCTGGGATGGTTTGCTTACCCCTATGTTCATCCGACGCGTCAGAACGCGCACTACACAGGACGGGACCTGTTACTACAGTCACCGTTTGGTCGACAGCTATCGAGTGGGGGACCGTGTTCGTCAACGCACCCTGCTCAATCTTGGCAACGCCTTTACCCTTCCCCGCGACCAGTGGCCGGAACTGGCGCAGCGTATCGAGCAACTCATCGCGGGACAGCACGATTTGCTTGCTTGTACCTCGGTGGAACTGGAGCAGCAGGCGCAATCCATTGCCGGTCTCCTGTTACGCAAGTATTCCGGTTGCGAACTGCTCGGCGCTTGTGAGACAGATGCGCGCGGCAAAGAACGGGATAACCCTAACCATCAGGGAGATGGGCGTGACCTGCACACCGTGGACCTCAATTGCGTGGAACACATCGATAATCGCACGGTGGGTGGAGAGGCGCTGGCGCTGGGCGCCGTGTTCGAGGCGCAACTGCCGGGGTATCTGGACTCGCTGGGATTCAATCGTAACCAGCTGCACGCAGCAATAGGGAACATCGTCGGGCGCATGATCCAGCCCAACAGTGAACTGTCGACGCATGAATGGCTGCAGAAACAAAGTGCGCTGGGGGAGTTGCTGGATTTCGAATATGAAAAGCAGGGGCTTTCCGCGCTGTATCGTGCTTCGGATCTGCTCTGGAAGCACCATGAAAGGATCGAAGGCTTTGTCTATCGACAGCACGTGGAGATGTTTGAGATCGAGGAGTCCATCACCCTCTACGACCTGACCAATACCTTCTTCGAGGGAAGCGGAAAGTACAACGAGCTGGCCGCCTATGGTCACTCCAAGGAGCGCCGTAACGATTGCCCCTTGGTCACGCTGGCGCTGATGCTCGATGGCAGCGGTTTCTCACGGCGCAGCCGGATCTTTCCCGGTAATGTCAGCGAACCCGCCACACTGAAAAAGATGATCGAACGATTGCGTCCGCCCGTCGATGCCGACGGCGGAAAAAATCGGTCCCTCGATCTGCGTCCCGTCCCCACTATTATCATGGATGCCGGTATTGCATCGGAAGCCAATATCCAGTGGCTGCGGGACCAGGGATACAAATACATTGTCGTCAGCCGAAAGCGCCATATGGAATTCGACGACCAACGCTGTGTCGCGGTCAGGGAGCGGGACAACGATACCGTACGCGCCATGCGTGTAGAGCGCGAGTCGGGTGAGGTCGAACTCTACTGCCACTCCCAGGGCAAAGAGGCGAAAGAGGATGCGATGAAACAACGCTTCTCCACTCGTCTGGAGGCGGAGTTGCAGCACCTGGCAGAGGGGCTAGACCAACCGCGCCGGCTCAAGAGCGCGAAAAAGGTCTGCGAAAAGATCGGTCGACTGCGACAGAAATACAGCCGCGCCTCGCGCTACTACCAGATCACCATGGAGACCGACCAGGCCGGGAAAACGGCCACCGCCGTCCACTACGAGCGCATCGAACCCAAGGCCGAAGACCCCAACGCCCACCCCGGGGTCTACTGTCTGCGCAGTAACCAGATGCAATGGGACGAACAACGACTGTGGTCAACCTACACCATGCTGACCGACCTGGAGGCCGTGTTCCGCAGTCTCAAGTCCGAACTCGGCATGCGCCCGGTTTATCACCAGAAGACACACCGCGTCGAAGGCCACATCTTCATCACGCTGCTGGCCTACAACCTGGTGCATCAGATCCGCCGCAGGCTCAGGGAACAAGGCATCGACGACAGCTGGGAGACGGTCCGTACTACGATGAGTACCCAGGTGCGCGTGACGACCAGTCTGCAGGGCGAGAACGCACAGCGCATACACGTACGCAAGAGTTCCCGCCCCAATGCCGATCAGCAGCGACTGCTGCGTGCCCTCGGGTTGGCGAGGCTACCGGGCAAAACGCAAAAGACGGTTGTTAAGACATAGAGATGCAAACAGTAGTGACATAACGAACGGCAAAAAAATGTAACCCATTGAATTCTCGATGCATTATTCATCATAGTGACAAAGATGGGTTAATTAAGGACTTCAAAAAAATAAGTATGCGCAGGCAAGGCTGTTCTTGCTTCATAACCTATTGATAAGTATGGCGCGCCCGACAGGATTCGAACCTGTGACCTCTGCCTCCGGAGGGCAGCGCTCTATCCAGCTGAGCTACGGGCGCGTAATGGGATCGCCTCGATTCCGATCGGGTCCGAGGGGAGAATCACTCCCTTCGGGATCGTCATCAGGTGACTCTGGAGAAGCGCACCATAGGATAACGTTCCCGGTTGGTGGCGTCCACGGGTCCGTATTCGAGAGTCCGATCGATGCATCCTCTCAGGATTCTATGGGCATCAGGAACCGGTGCCGAAATCGGGGGCGTCGGCAACCCCGACCTACGACGGCGGCGAGTCGGTTCTCCGTGATTCAATGGTGGCCGGGGTGTGAATCCGATATACTTCACGGAATTTTCTTATTACTAATGCGGTTCGGGGGAGTACGTGACTGACAGACAATTCATGACGGTATTTGTGGCGGTGATGGGCTCGCTGGTGATAATCGGCGTGCTTGCCTTCATCATGGCAAGGATCATCGCGGGTGAAAATACGGGGCAGTCCGATGATCCCATCGCCCAAAAGCAAGTCGAGCTCCGCATCGCCCCGGTTGGCCAGGTGTACGTAGGGTCCGTGCCGTCCGAGGCGCTGGTCGCCGCAGCCGGCGGCGCCGATTCGGAGGCCGAGTCCGGAGAATCGGAATTTGAATCGGGTGAGGACATCTACTCCGCCGTTTGTGCCGCTTGTCACGGCACCGGTGCCGCGGGGGCGCCGAAGCTGGATGACAAGGCCGCCTGGTCGGGTCGCCTCACGCAGGGTGTGGACGTGCTCTATCAGCATGCCATCAACGGCAAAGGTGCGATGCCGCCCAAAGGCGGGCGTGCGGACCTCTCGGACGATGACATAAAGATGACCGTGGACTACATGATGGAGACCGCTTCGTAGGTGCACCATCGAAGCGACTGGACGATGAGCGGCCTCCAAGAGAGGCCGCTTTTTGTATGGGGCATGATCTGGAATGCGCTTTGTCGCATCGGAGGTTTCGTTCAGATCAGCCTGTCGAGGCTGCGGTAGGCGATCGCTTCGCTTAGATGGCGTACATCGATGGATTCCTCGCCGGACAGGTCGGCAATGGTGCGGGCCACCTTCTGGATCCTGTGGCAGGCGCGAGACGACAGACGGAAACGCTCAGAGGCCTCGTCGAGCAGGCCGTGCTCCGTTTCCGTCAGTGTGCAGTACCGATCGATCTCCCGACCGAAGAGATCCGCGTTGACCTTGCTCTGGCGATAGAGTTGCCTTTTCCGGGCGCCGCCGACCCGGGCCGATACGATGGCGCTGGTTTCGGGCCTGGGTCGGTTTCGGTCCCGCACAGCCTTTCTCGATACCCTCTGCATGGCGACGTGCAGGTCGATACGGTCCAGTAAGGGGGCCGATACCCGCGACCGGTGACGCCGCTGCTGTTCCAGGCTGCACTCGCAACGGGCGCCGAGGTCGCAGTCGTAACCTTGCGGGCAGGGGTTCATGGCGGCGATCAACTGGAACCGGGCCGGGTATTCGGCCTGCGTGGCAGCCCGCGAGATGGTGATAGTCCCGGTTTCCATCGGTTCGCGCAGGACCTCGAGCACGCGGCGATCGAATTCGGTCAGTTCGTCGAGAAACAGTACCCCGTGGTGGGCCAGAGAGATTTCTCCCGGTCGGGGGTGGGACCCGCCTCCGACGAGCGCGACGCCGGACGCGGTGTGATGCGGCGCCCTGACGGGTCGCATGCGCCATTGTTCGATGCGAAACCCGCCTGTGCTGACCGAGTGGATCGCCGCAGATTCGAGCGCCTCGACATCCGTCATAGGAGGTAGAATGCCGGGCAGCCGTGCGGCGAGCATCGACTTGCCCGTACCCGGGGGGCCGATCATCAACATGTTGTGGCGTCCCGCCGCCGCAATCTCCAGGGCGCGTCTGGCGTGTTGCTGGCCGAGTACATCCTCCAGATCCGGGACGTCGGTGGGTGGGGGGGCAATCGCAGCCGTATCGATTGCGGGAATGCTGTCGCCGCCGCAAAGATGGGCGCAGATCTGCAGCAGGCTGCTCGCGGGGAGGATTCGGTCATGGCCGGTCAAGGCGGCCTCTCCCGCATTCTCGCAGGGTACGACGAGCCGCCGGTTCGTGCGCATGGTCTGGAGCGCAGCCGAAAGTGCGCCGTGAACCGGCCTCAGTCGACCGCTCAATCCTAGCTCGCCAATGAACTCGTACCCATCCAGTTCCTCGTCCGGTATCTGTCCGGACGCGGCGAGAATCCCGAGTGCAATCGGCAGGTCGAACCGGCCCCCTTCCTTGGGCAGGTCCGCAGGCGCCAGATTGACGGTGATTCGTCGCGGGGGAAAGGTATAGCGCGCGTTGAGTATCGCGGCGCGCACGCGGTCCTTGCTTTCTTTAACCGCCGTTTCCGGCAGGCCGACGATGGACAGGCCGGGGAGACCGTTGGAGAGGTGAACCTCGACCGTGACCGGTGGGGCGTCGATTCCGTCCTGCGCCCGGCTGTGAATGGTGGCGAGTGACAAGGTTTCCCTACCTCATGCGGACCCGTGTTCCTCCATACTAGTCTGACTCCCGGGATCGGGCAGTGAACTATTCACTTCGCCGGAACGCAGCAGCGTGCCAGATCGAGAGCGATACGGCTACCGTTCGTCGATTCCGTCGCGTCCGTATCGACTCAATTGTCCGAATCCCCCTTTTCAGGGATGTCATCGGCGGATTCCAGTGAGGATACGCGCGCTTCGAGGGCGGCCAGTTTCTCTCGTGTCCGGGCGAGGACAGCCACCTGAACGTCGTACTCCTCTCGGGTGACGAGGTCGAGGCGCTTGAACATCGCCTCGAGAAGCGCCCTGCTGTTCTTTTCGGCCTCCGCCTGCAGGTTTGTCAGCCCTTCCGGCATCAGTTTCGCCATCCGGTGGGCGAACTCGTCGAGCACCCGAGCATCGATCATTCGTCAACCTCCCACATCGCATCTCCAGTATGAGAAGAAGTATAGCAGCCGCGCCACGCGGGAGATCCGCACCATTTCTGGGCAGATCCGCGTCTTGTTGGTGCATGTTGCTCTTTCAACACAAGGTGTGGCAACAAAGCACGCAGCTAACGCGCTGTAAACCATGGGACAGTCATTAATGGCATGACTTATGCTTATGGGAGAGCGGGCCATTCTACTCTTAACGCAAACGGAACAATGGAGATGAAGATGAACAAGTTGTTCAAACCCCTGGCAGTCAGCGCGCTCGCGGCCGTTTCGGGTCTGGCGGGGACCGCGCAGGCAGAAGTCTCGGCCAATATCGGGGCCACGAGTAACTATATCTGGCGTGGTGTGTCGCAGACCTCGGATCAGGCCGCCATACAGGGTGGTGTCGATTACAACCACGACAAAGGCTTCTACCTGGGAACCTGGACGTCGAACGTTGACTTCGGCGACGGAAACACCGGCTACGAGCTCGACCTCTACGGTGGTTACGGCGGAGAATTCGGCGGAGTCGTTTACGACGTCGGCTATCTCTACTACCTCTATCCCGCTCAGACCTCAGGCGAGGCGGCGGACTTCAGTGAAATCTACGGCACGCTGGGCTATGGCCCCGTCAGCACGGGACTCTACTACACCGTGACGCAGCAGGGCGATGGCGATGCCGGCAGCTTCTACATCCCGCTCGCCTTCGACTGGACCTTCGAGAATCTGCCCAAGGTCGGGAGCATCGACCTGTCGGTCTACGGTGGTTATTACGACTATGAAGAGGATGTCGGAATCGATTATCTCCACTGGGGTGTGGGCGTGAGCAAGGACGCCGACAAGTGGGGCACCTTCAGGATCGCCTACGACCAGGTCAAGGAAGTAGAGGATCCGGACGACCTGCTTCGCCCGACGGTCAACGTCAGCTGGACGAAGGACTTCGACCTCATGTAATCCCCCGGAAAACGCCCGCGACCGAGTGGGCGTTTTCGCTCCGGCACTCTTAACGCTGCATACCGTGACCATCCAGGTGGTCTGTTGACACACCTGCTCGGTCCAGGGGATCTGTCCCGCATGACCGGTCCCTCCCTGTTCTCTCCTTGCTGCACAAGACTGGTGCGGTACATGGCGGTAGTGGCGGGTTTGGCTCTGCGGAAGAACCGTTTCGCACCGTTATGGTGGATCGGCGGGCGTGGGGAGTCAGGATTGGCATGGAAGGTGCTTTGATAGATGGGTGTCGCAAGATTCATGCGCACACAAATTCAGGAGACATGAAGCAATGAAAATGATTTCGGCGATTATTAAGCCCTTCAAGCTTGATGACGTTCGCGAAGCATTGTCCGAGATCGGCGTGCAGGGCGTAACGGTCATCGAGGTGAAAGGTTTCGGCAGGCAAAAGGGCCATACCGAACTCTACAGGGGCGCGGAGTACGTCGTGGATTTCCTGCCCAAGGTGAAACTCGAGGTCGCGGTCGATGACGATCTCGCAGAGCGGACGATCGAGGCAATCACCGGTGCGGCGAATACAGGGAAGATCGGGGACGGCAAGATCTTCGTCCATTCGCTGGAAGAGGCGGTGCGTATCCGCACCGGCGAGACCGGGCCGGAGGCGCTCTAGCCTGATGCCGAACCATTCAACATTTTTCTCAAAGGAGCAACTATCGTGGAAGGGCAAATACTGGAATTGAGCTACGCGCTCGATACGTTTTATCTTCTCGTGTCGGGCGCGCTCGTCATGTGGATGGCGGCTGGATTCGCCATGCTCGAGTCGGGGCTGGTGCGGGCGAAGAGCACCGTCGAGATCCTGACCAAGAACGTCGCGCTGTATGCGATCGCCAGCATCATGTACATGCTCGTCGGCTATAACCTGATGTATCCGGGTGACGCTGCTGTGAACGCCTGGTGGCCCGGCATCAGCTTCCTCCTTGGCGGCGACAATGTCGCGGCGGCCGTAACCGCCGGCGGGGACGACGCACCGGCTTACTCCAACCTGGCGGATTTCTTCTTCCAGGTGGTGTTCGTCGCGACCGCCATGTCCGTGGTGTCCGGTGCGGTGGCCGAGCGTATGAAGCTGTGGTCGTTCTTCTTGTTCGCGGTCGTGATGACCGGGTTCATCTATCCCATGGAGGGTTACTGGAAATGGGGCGGCGGGTTTCTCGATCAGAACGGATTCCTGGACTTCGCCGGTTCGGGTGTGGTCCACCTGACCGGTGCGACGGCCGCACTGGCGGGTGTCCTGCTGCTCGGCGCTCGCAAGGGCAAGTACGGGCCGAAGGGGCAGATCAACGCGATCCCCGGTGCCAACCTTCCCCTGGCGACCCTGGGTACCTTCATCCTGTGGCTCGGCTGGTTCGGGTTCAATGGCGGCTCCGAACTTAAGATCTCGGACGTCAGTGAAGCCAATGCCGTCGCCACGGTGTTCGTGAACACCAATACCGCGGCCGCCGGCGGCGTGGTCGCCGCGTTGATCATAGCTCGCATCCTGTTCGGCAAGGCGGATCTGACCATGGCACTGAACGGCGCCCTGGCAGGTCTGGTCGCCATCACGGCCGAACCGCTCACCCCGACACCGCTCTGGGCCACCCTGGTCGGCGCCATCGGCGGCGTCATCGTCGTATTTGCTATCGTCACGATCGACAAGATGCGAATCGACGATCCCGTCGGTGCGATCTCGGTCCACGGCGTGGTCGGTATCTGGGGACTGCTGGCGGTGCCGCTGTCCAACGAAGACGGGAGCTTCGCGGCGCAGGGTCTGGGTATCGGTGTCATCTTCGTCTGGGTGTTCGTGGCGAGCTTCGTCACCTGGCTGGTGATCAGGCTCATTCTCGGCCTGCGTATCAGCGAGGAAGAGGAATACGAAGGAGCGGACCAGTCCGAATGCGGCATGGAGGCCTATCCGGAGTTTGTCGGCGCCTCGGGTTCCGGTAAGTAGGGCGCCTGTATTGCAGGCAGGTCAGGGGCGCCCGTCGTGGCGCCCCTTTTTCGTTCTGGTCCAGAATTCCCCGAGGGTCCGCCGGTCTGCCCCATTGATATCCTTGTTTTCCTTCATTCAGACGTACGATTCGGTAGACTGGGGTCCTTTGTCCACAGTCCCGCCATTCCACCACCAGCCACTCGAGGTGCGATTGCACGATGCCTCCAGTCCGATCCGGGGCCGCTCAACCGTCTGGTGAACCCCTGCTGGCTGTCGAATCGCTGACCGGCCCTCATTTCGGTCCCGTGACCCTCGACGTCCCGGCCGGTGAGGTGCTGGTGCTCTCGGGTGCCTCGGGTGTCGGCAAGAGCCTGATCCTCAGAGGGATCGCGGATCTCGATCCTGTTGACGGGGGGGTGTGCGTACAGGGGGTGGCGCGGGACCGGTACTCGCCGACCGAATGGCGAAGGCTGGTTGGCCTGCTGCCGTCGGAGTCGCACTGGTGGTCGGATCGTGTCGGCGACCATTTTCCCGATGAAGGGTGCAGATCGCTGGAGGCGCTGGGACTGGATGGCGAGGCTCTCTCGTGGACCGTTTCCCGCCTGAGCAGTGGAGAACGCCAACGCCTGGCACTACTCAGGATGCTCGCCATCGAACCCCGGGTCCTGCTTCTCGACGAGCCGACCGCCAATCTCGACCCGGAATCGACGCGTGCCGCCGAGAGCCTGGTGAAGCGGTATCTCGACGAGCGCGCGGCCTGTGCCGTCTGGGTCAGCCACCTGCAGGCACAGGTTGACCGGATCGGCAGCAGGATTGTTCGGATCGGGGCGGGAGGCAAGGTCAGCGACACGGAAGCCTGATGGACACGATCTGGATCAGTACATCGGACCTCGCGATCGCGGCAGCTTTGGTGCTGATGCTTGCCCTGCTGACCTGGCGGCTGCATCTGGGGACCGGTCGTCAGATCGTCGTTTCCGCGATCCGGACCACGGTGCAACTGCTGCTGATCGGTCTGGTTCTCAAGACCCTGTTCACGCATGCCGAGCCGGGCTGGGTGGCACTCATGTCTGTGGTCATGTTGCTGCTCGCGGGCCGCGAGGTCATGGTCAGGCAGGACCATCGGTTTGCCGGTTGGTGGGGCTACGGTCTCGGCACGCTCACCATGTTCGTCTCTTCGTTTTCGGTGGCGCTGCTGACCCTGATCGCACTTATCGAGCCCGAACCCTGGTACGACCCGCGGTACGCCATCCCCCTGCTGGGCATGATCCTCGGGAACACGATGACGGGGATCTCGCTGGCACTCGACAGCCTGACGCGTCTGGCGATCCAGCAGCGCCCCGCGATCGAGGCGCGGCTGATGCTGGGGCACGGCTGGCGCGAAGCGATCGGTGAGGCCGAGCGCCAGAGCATGCGCAGCGGCCTGATGCCGGTGGTCAATGCCATGGCCGCGGCCGGGATCGTCAGTCTGCCCGGTATGATGACCGGGCAGATCCTGGCGGGGAGTCCGCCGATGGAGGCCGTCAAGTATCAGATACTGATCATGTTCCTGATCGCCATCGGCACTGGATTCGGCACCCTGGCCGCAATTCGGCTCGGTGCGAGACGCCTTTTCGATGCCCGGGAACGGCTTCGGCTGGATAGACTGAAACACTGATCGGTCTCCGGATCCGGTGCCGGTGTCCTTGATCCGGGGTAACGAGCGGCGTTACCCGGCGGACGGGCTGACGGATTCGGGCTGGCACGGGCCGGGCCCGTACCCTTAGACTCCCCCGTTCCCGCGGACCTGGGCTGGCGTGACGGATTCGTGCAGGGCGTCAAGTCACTACCGGCCTGTTTGACTACACTAAAGGGCAAGGCTGGATTCGCGGGCAACGAAAAGGGCCCCGCAACCAGCGGTCGATTCGCTTTTTCGGTCGGGTATGCGGGGTTTGGTGACCCGACCTGCCCTGGAGATTATTGAAAATGAATCAGGACACGATCATGTCTTTGCTGCTGGCCGGCGGGTTGATAGTGTTTCTCATCGGCTTCGTGATGGTCGTGTCGGTCGCGTTTCGCAGGAGCGTGATCGTGGGTCTCGTGATCCTGATACTGCCGGTGATCTATCCGCTGTATGCGCTGATCAAGTGGGCGGAGCCTAGAGCGCGGAACGGTCTTCTCGTCTCACTGGTGGGGATCATGGTCGCATTCGCCGCCTTCTACGGTGGTGCAGGACATCGAGTCGACGAGGTCGTCGAGCTGATCCCCGACGAGCAGTTGCGCGCATGGGTTGCCGATCTCACCGGACAACTGCCCCAGGCGAGTCCCACGCAGGATACGCTTCGCAACGAGGCCGAGGCGCAGCGGGTCGAGCGGGAACTGGGTGAGGACTATGATCCGCTCGCGAAGAACGAATACCTCCCTGTGGAAGAGATCGTGCCGCTGGCGCTCGAGGACGAGAAGCAGGTGGACACCGTGGCGAGGCCGGCGGTTCAATGGCAGTATCAGCGGATCAGCAAGGACCTCGTGCCGGGATTCATGGGCGAGAAGCTGCGCATCCGTCTGGAGAACGGGCAGGTCAAGGAGGGCAAGCTGGTCAAGAACACATCCACCGCGATGACGCTGGAGTTTGGCGTTCAGCAGGGCACCATCGCTTTGCCGACGCCCTATGAAGCGATCGCGCAGATCGAGGTCTACGCCAGGCGGGGCGCTGTGGCGGCGGCCCGAAGAAACGCCGAAACCCGTACTGATCAATCCGATTCAACCGCTGGGGATGTCCCGACCGGTACGGTGCGTCCCTAGCGGCAGGTCACACCCGTGGCAGTGAGATGCTATGTCTACAAGAGCAGCCGCAAGCCCGGTGTCTATCTCTATCTCACCGATAGGGAGGGATTCGCCAATGTGCCGGAGGTACTTCTCGATCTCTTCGGAAAGACCGAATTGGTGCTCGAGTTCGATCTGACCCCGGAGCGGAAGCTGGCGCGGGCCGATGCGCTCGAGGTCCTCGACAGTATCGAGCAGTACGGTTATTACATGCAGATGCCACCGGCCAACCACCTCCCGGTGTAGCGAGCGCCCGCCGGAGATCCGCCCGTCCTTTGCCATACAGGGACGCATCCGCCCCGTTTTGCGGAATTTCCATTCCACCCGCCCCTGCGCAGCCAATATAATGCGGCGATGAAACTTCGCCTCGCGTTCCACCTGTTGTTGTTGATCTCGCTCGGGGCCGTGGGCGCGCGCCTCCTGCAGCTGGAATTGATGCCAGTGGAACAAGGCGGTATCCAGTGGCTCGACGGCCTGGTCGGCGCCATGTACTGGTTTGCCTTTCTGGTCTTCGGTCTCCTCAGTTCCCTGTTCTATCTTGCCCTGAGGCGTGTTGGAGTCGTACCCCTGGTGGCAGGGTATCTCGTCAGCGCCGCGCTGGCCGCGGGCGCGACACTCGCCATCGTCCGGGCCGGCCGACAGGCCGCCGTCCCGGACGATGCGGGAGTGTTGCAACTGCCGCAGCAGAGCGAGTCGGGTGTATCGGTCCCTTGTCACAGGCCTGTCGGGTGGGGGCATCTGGTCGATTTCTCGTCGCCAGGTGGTGGATCGCCGCGCGACGGGACTGCGTGATTCCCGGGTCTGCCGGTTCCATTGAAATCTTCCCCCGATCCGCTTCCGGTCGCCTGTTGCGCCGGGACCTTGGAGTGTCTCCCTCGATGATTGAATCCTTACGCAACGTTGCCATTATCGCCCACGTCGATCACGGCAAGACGACCCTGGTCGACAAGCTGCTCCAGCAGTCGGGCACCCTGGGGGAACGGGCGGCGCCGCCCGAGCGGGTGATGGATTCCAACGATCTGGAGAAGGAGCGGGGCATCACCATTCTGGCCAAGAACACGGCCATCGACTGGAAGGGATATCACGTCAACATCGTGGACACCCCCGGACACTCGGATTTCGGTGGAGAGGTCGAGCGCGTCCTGTCGATGGTCGATTCCGTACTGCTGCTGGTCGATGCCGTGGAGGGGCCGATGCCCCAGACACGTTTCGTCACCCGCAAGGCGTTCGACATGGGATTTCGCCCGATCGTCGTCATCAACAAGGTCGACCGGCCGGGTAGCCGTCCCGACTGGGTGCTCGATCAGACCTTCGAGTTGTTCGATCGCCTCGGTGCGAGCGACGAACAACTGGATTTCCCCGTGGTCTATGCCTCGGCACTGGAAGGCTACGCCTCATTGGAGTCCGAGTCCCGCGGCTCGGATATGGCGCCGCTCTTCCAGGCCATCGTCGATCATGTCCCGCCGCCCGAGGTCGACCCGGACGGACCGTTCCAGCTCCAGGTCAGTTCGCTGGACTACAGCAGCTATCTGGGCTTGATCGGTATCGGTCGTGTCACGCGTGGGATGATTCGATCCAACTCGCCCATCAAGTCGATCGACACCGAGGGGATCGTGCGCGGCGGCCGCATCCTGCAGATATTCGGTTTCCAGGGCCTCAAACGGGTCGAGGTCCCGCAAGCGCGTGCCGGTGACATCATCGCGTTCACGGGCATGGACGAGCTGTATATCTCGGACACGCTCTGTGATCCCGCTGCCGTGGAACCGCTCCCGCATCTTCGGGTGGACGAGCCGACCGTGAGCATGACGTTCCAGGTCAACACCTCCCCCTTCGCCGGACAGGACGGCAAGTTCGTCACCAGCCGCAAGCTGGGTGAGCGACTGCGGGAGGAGACCCTGCACAATGTCGCCCTTCGCGTCGAGGAGACCGCGGATCCAGACAAGTTCAAGGTGTCGGGGCGCGGCGAGCTGCACCTGGGCGTGCTTATCGAGAACATGCGCCGCGAGGGCTACGAGCTGGGGGTCTCCCGCCCCGAGGTGATCCTTCGGGAACGCGACGGCGAGTTGCAGGAGCCCTACGAGATGGTGACCGCCGATGTCGAGGAGGCCTCGCAGGGGGCCGTGATGGAAAAGCTCGGGGCAAGGGGCGGGATGCTCCTGGATATGTTGCCGGACGGCCGCGGCAGGGTGCGGCTCGACTACCGGGTACCGGCGCGGGGGTTGATCGGTTTTCAGACCGAGTTCATGACCGCGACCTCGGGTACCGGCATCCTGCATCACGTATTCGACAGTTACGACACCTTTCGCAAGAACCCGCCCGCCTCCCGGATCAACGGCGCGCTCATCTCGAACGTGGCGGGCAAGTCGCTCGCCTATGCCCTGTTCAGCCTGCAGGAACGTGGCCGCCTGTTCATCGGGCCTGGCGAGCCGGTCTACGAGGGGATGATCGTCGGGATTCACGCGCGCGACAACGATCTGGTGGTCAATCCGACACGGGCCAAGCAACTCACCAATATCCGGGCTTCCGGCAGCGACGAGAACATCCTGCTGACGCCGCACATCAAGCTGACCCTGGAGCAGGCGCTCGAAACCATCGAGGACGACGAACTGGTGGAGATCACGCCACGCAGCATTCGCCTGCGCAAGAAGATGCTCAGTGAACCGGACCGCCGGCGGGCCGTCAGGCAGTCCGGCAGCACGCGATAAACCGTCCCCGAACGCAGGGAACCGCGCCGGCGCGACAAGCGGTCCTGGCCCTCGGACGAGCGGGCGCCCCAACGACTGCCGGATCGGCTATCTTGTAGTGAGGCATCAGGGCGACCTGTGATTCGTCCATGCGAAGCTCTGGGATTCGCGGGAACCCCGACCCCTGTCAGACCGACGATATTCTCCGGTTTCCGGGGGCGGGAATGGGCCGCAAATCGAATCCGGGCAGACAGCAAGATCAGGTATGGCAGGTAGATTATGTTTTCAGATTCATCAGTGCAGGATTCATCCCAGGCGGTGCCCCTCGAGAAGCCGGTCATTCTCGTTGTTGACGATTCCGCGATGATGCGCCGCGCCGTGAACCGGACGCTCTGCGATGAATTTCGCGTCATCGAGGCCAAGGACGGCAATGAGGCATGGGACATCATCGGTCGCGAGCATGGCATCCAGGTGATCTTTTCCGACCTGATGATGCCGAACAAGAACGGTTTTCAGCTCCTGCGGGACATCAGGGAATCGATACACAGCCGGATCAACCAGTTGCCGGTCATACTGCTGACCGGGCACGAGGACGACGAGACCATGAAGCGCCGCGCCATGGCGCTCGGTGCGACCGACTTCATTTCCAAACCATTCGATCCCATACAGATCGAGGCGCGGGCGAAATCCTATGCGAAGCAGGGCGACATGATGCTCAAGCTCGAGCAGACCCGCCAGTTGCTCGCCAGTCAGAGCACGATCGACTCCCTGACCGGGCTGGGTAATTCCCGGCACTTCACGCAACACGGCCCCGAACTGCTGGCGCTGGTCACCCGGCAGGGCGTGGGCATGTCGATGTTGCGGCTCGATGTGGACAAATTCGGGCTGTTGCAGAACAAGACCAGCCGCCAGGTGAGCGACAAGATCATCACCAACGTCGCTCAGACGGTGCGCGCCTGTGTGCGCCGCGAGGATCCCGTATCGCGCATCGGTACGGCCAAGTTCGGTGTCCTGATGCCGGGGGCCAGCGTAGAGATTGCACGTCGGATCGCCGAGAGGATTCAGGAGCAGGTCAACCAGACCGTCTTTCGACTCGGCGAGACCCGTTTCAGGTTGACCATGTCCGGCGGGCTGGTTTGCGGCGCGACGACCGACGATTTCGAGGCCCTGTCCGAAAAGACCGAGGGACTCGCCTCACAGGCCGCCAAAGAAGGCGGTGGAAAACTCGTGGTCGATGACCTGTCGGCGGAGGCCGCCGCCGTCTCCGAGGCCGGTCATCCCTCCGTCCCGACGCTGGGACTCGACGAGGCAGTGGCGCTGATCCGAGAGGGGCAAGGTGACCGGGTGCACCCGCAGATCGAGCCCCTCCTGTATGCGCTTCTGCCGCTACTGGAGCTCGGCGGTTCCACCCTGGGACTCGGCATCGACGAGCTGGTCGATGCGTTGCGCGAGCGTCTGGGGTCTGCCAACGCCGCCTAGCCGACGGACCGATCTGGTCGGTATCTCCAATCATTCGGCGCCCCGAACCCGCTCGGGGCGCGACCACACCCTTTTCCCACTTCCCCGTTTCATCGCGTTCGCTGCCGGTGCCGTCGGAACGGTTGACGCATCCCGCGTTTCGGATACGCTAGTCCGATTCTCCGGATGAAGGAAACGGCGGATGGAGCAGGTACTGAAGGACGCGAGACTGCTCAGGCGCGACGATACGCTCACGCGCCTGGTCGTGCTCCTGTGGTTGTTCATGGCGGTGCTGCTGATTGGCTATGGCGAACACGCCCAGCATCTGTTCGAACGCCACCAGCGCGAGCTGTCTGAAAAGGCGACCCAGGGGGTGGCCGATCTGGGACGGTTTTTCCTCAACGAGGAACGTCGAGAGGCACAGGTCTTTGCCCATGAATATCGCGGCTTACTCGAGGCGCTGGCCGCGGATCCGACGGATACCGAGCGCTATGCATCGCTGGTTGACCGGGTTACCGCGCGCTTTCAGTACGCATTCTCCGTTGCGATCGCCTCGACCGACGGCGAGGTGATCGTCGACGGCTTCGACGGACGCATCGAGGAGGCCTGCCGGGGTGACATTCACGCCTTTGCCCAGGGCGAAGGCCCCACAGATGTCGTGATTCATCCCAATCCGCTGGGATACCACTTCGATATCATGACGAATTGGGACACAGATCGCGGCGTGGGCGGCATCCTGTTCATCAGCATGTCACCGGATGTGTTCGCTCGTATCCTCTCCAGGAGTGAATTGCCGGGGCATGAGTTGTATCTGGTCAACCGCCTGGTCCCGGGTCTGATCGAGGTCGGTTCGGAAGGATCCAGGAACCGTCTGCAACGTCCCTTCAGGTTGTCCGAGGACGAGATCGGGCGGATCGCCTCACAGAGAAGTCTGCCAGGTACGGCCTGGGATATCGTGGACATCCCTTCGGCCGGGATCGCGGCGAGGCAGGCGTTCAGAGTCCGCATGCAGGTGCTGGCGGTTTTCGTCTGTTTCCTCTCGGTGACCCTTTATATGACCTATCTCATCCGGCGGGAAGAGCAGGGCCGGCAACGCGCAGAGGAAGCGCTGGGGGATACCTCCCGACTTTTACAGGGCGATCACTGGCAGCACCGTGAGGACCTGAAACGGCTCGACCAGAGTGTCAGGCAGGAACGTCTGCGCCGGGATTCGATGGCGCGGGAGCTCAAAGACATCCGCTGGCGCCTGTCGCTGGCGATGAAGGGTGCCGGAGGCGTCATGTGGCACATCGATCCGGAAAGCGGGAAGTTCTCGTTCTTCCCGGCTCGCCAGGATGCCGCCGGCGATCCTAACGACAACTCCCCAGGGACCCTGCGCGCCTGGCTGGAACACGTCCATCCGGACGACAGGCCGCAGGCGCGCAGCGCGGTCGAGGCTGCCGTGAATGGCGATTCACCGCAGGTGCACGCCGAGCTGCGCCTTCGGCGGCGGAGTGGGGGCTACAGGTCGTTCGTCATGAGCGGCTCGGTGGAGCGAGACAGCACCGGCAGTGTTGTCTCCGCGGCCGGATTTCTATCTCCGCTGCCGGAGACCGATGGATGAATACGCTACTGCGACAGACTGGGTGAGATGGTGCCGGCCACGTGGTGGGCGACGCGGATCGCCAATCCGTCGTCCGGACGTGCCGGGCCTGTGAACGACTACCTGGCAGCGATCTTGTTCGCCCGCCGCAGCTCGGACAACAGGTCCTTCTGCAGCCTGTCCAGTTCGTCGATCCTGGATTTCGCCGCGCCGCTCAACCAGGCGGTCGTATCCTTCTTCTTGTTCGCGAAGTAGTCGAGAATGAACTGCTCGGAGCGGAGCACGTACCGGATCGCCTTTTCCGGCTCTACGTGCATAAACGGATTCTGGGCGATCTGAAGCGCAGATTCTTCCTGCTTCCTGCAATACATGGTGAGCAGAAAATAGAGAGAGATTCGAGCATCGCGCACCGCTCTTGACGACCGCTGCACCAATTGCGCGTTGATACTGGCGTCCACGATCGCGTCCAGCCAGAGGGTCAGGTCGGTCTCCGAGATCACGACCTCGTTCTGCTTCATCTCGTTCATCAGGTCGGAGATCTGCTGCTGGATTTCCAGTGCCTGGTTCGCGGTCTTGTTGGGGTTCAGGGTACGTTTCCAGAACGTCCGCGATCCCTCGAGTTTGCCGCGAAGCTCGGCGAGGAGTTTGGGTATGTGGGCATTCCTGGGCTCCTCTTCTTCGACGGCCTTGCGCTTCTCATGGATGGCGCGAGCCATGATCTTGATGCGGAATATGTAGTACTCCGACAGCAGCCGTTCGATCGTCTCGCGCTGCTTCTCGAGCTGCTGTTTCGCAAGTTCGAAGCGCCGCGCATCCGCCTCGTTCTTCGCTTCGATGGAATTCAGCAGTTCGATGGTCCTGCAAACGGACGCAAGCTGGCTGCGAACGTCGATGAGCAGGTCGTTGACGTTGACGATGTTCTTAGAGAACAGGGCGATCGGATAGGGTTTCCTGATGCGCTGGTAGTCCTGAAGCATGGACACCATGTTTAGGATCTTGTCCTTGAATATCCTTATGTTGGCCGTTTCCCCCGAGGAACGTGCTCGATCGAGGGCCGCGACGATGGGTTTTCCGTAGACACCCTCTTCCTGCAGCCGGCGCGCCAGATGGTAGGAGTTCGCCGCCAGAAGCAGGCTGTCGATGGCCTGCCGGGTCGCGGAAGGTAGCTGGTGTGCAATATTCGAGGGAATGTTGTCGGGAAGGCTTTCCACGGGAATGCTGGAAATCCTCTCCGGGGGAAGCGTCTGCACCAGGCGCAGAAAAGTGCCTACCGTCATGGGTTCTTTTTCTGAACCGCTTTGCTGTTCGGTCATAGCACGGGTGCCCAGGTTCTCAAACTAGGGATACTTGCGCGACCCGGGGTAATTGTCAATCGGTGCCGCGCCGGATTGGGTCTTGGGGTGACCCACCGGAAACTGCAATCGAACCACATAGAGTCGATGTGTGTTCCGCTCAGGTAGAACGGGCGAACTCCACCATACGCAAGGTCGAGCGCAACGCCTTCTTGCGGATCGTTTCGTCGATCTCGATCTCGTTCTCGCCGGTTTCCAGGACGTGTAGCAGGTTATGCAGGCCATTCATTGCCATCCATGGGCAGTGGGCGCAGCTGCGGCAGGTCGCACCCACCCCGCCGGTTGGCGCCTCGATCAGCAGCTTGTCCGGCGCGGCCTGCTCCATCTTGTAGAAGATCCCACGGTCGGTCGCGACGATGAGCTTCCGGTTCGGCAGCTCGCGGGCCGCCTCGATGAGACGAGTGGTGGACCCGACAACATCCGCGGCCTCGATCACAGCCGCGGGTGACTCAGGGTGCACCAGGACCGCGGCATCCGGGTGACGCTCCTTCAGCTCCAGCAGAGCGCTGGACCGGAATTCCTCGTGGACGACACAGGATCCCTGCCAGAGCAGCATGTCCGCACCGGTCATTTTTTGGATGTATGCCCCCAGATAACGGTCCGGTGCCCAGAGGATCCTGCGCTCTTCGTCCATCAGGTGTGAAACGACGCGGACCGCGATGCTCGAGGTCACGACCCAGTCCGCGCGCGCCTTGACCGCGGCGCTGGTGTTCGAATAGACGACGACCGTGCGGTCCGGATGCCGGTCGCAGAAGGCGTTGAACTGCTCGCCCGGGCAACTCAGGTCAAGAGAGCACTCGGCCTCCAGCGTCGGCATGAGCACCCGTTTTTCCGGGTTGAGGATCTTCGCCGTCTCTCCCATGAAACGCACACCCGCAACGACCAGGGTGGTGGCGGGGTGCTCGTTTCCGAACCGCGCCATGTCGAGGGAGTCGGAGACGTAGCCCCCCGTTTCCTCGGCCACCTGCTGGATGTCGCGCTCGGTGTAGTAATGCGCGACCAGGGTGGCATCCTGCTCCTTCAGGAGCTGTTTGATGCGATCGACGGTCTTCTTGCGCGCCTCACCCGTGTATCGGGGGATGTGTGCGCAAACGTCCGCCGTTACGGGGGATGCGACGACAATCGGCGAACTGCCGGCAATGTCCGGAGTACTCATTGATGGCTGGCTCCTGCTGCCGGTCGTTCAGGTCAGGCCCCCGTTCTACCGTGGAGGCCTCTGGACTACCGGCTGGGCTTCGGGAGATACTGCGACGATCGTGATGGAAAGTCGTTATCCCCAATGGCTTAGATCCAAGTGGCTCAGACACATTGCCTGGGCGATCCTGATTGTGCTACTAGCGACGGGTATACGCCACTGGCAGCCGAGAGGTCTGGCCTCCGGCGCCGCGCCTGTGTTCGAGCTGGAAGGCATACGGTTCCGTGAGTTCGGCTATACCACCGGGCCGGGCGGCCAACTGCGATTGTGGCTGGCGCAGCTGTCGTGACTGCCGGGCTCGGGCATGCGGGTCTCGACGACGGCGGAGGGCCCTGATGCCGCATCGGCGGCTGGAGCCCGTCACACCCGCCGAGGCGGGTACGCTGTACGGGCTGTTTCTGGCGCGCCTCTCGCGTTCCCCGGATACCATGGCCTATACCCACTATGACGTTGCCGCAAAGGAATGGGTCGATACCACGTGGAGCCAGGTGGCGCGTGAGGTCGGGCGCTGGCAGGCCGCGCTGCGCAAGGAAGGACTGAAACGGGGTGACCGCGTCGGCCTGATGCTTCGCAATGGCAGGGATTGGGTCGTATTCGATCTCGCGGCGCAGGGACTCGGATTGGTCGTGGTGCCGGCGTTTACCAACGACCGGGTCGAAAACGTCGCCTACATTGCGCGAAAGACCGGGATCCAGCTGCTGCTAGTCGAGGGACGCCGGCAGTGGCTGAACCTGCAGGAGGCCAGCGACGGACTGCCGGACGTCAGGCGGATCGTCAGTGTCGGCACCGTGGAAGCCGGGCACGAAGACGAGGATCCGCGTCTTGTGTCTCTGAACGAGTGGTTGTCCGGTCTGGACGGAGACCTGCAACCGCGGGAAGGCGAGCCCGAGGATCTCGCGACCATTGTGTTCACCTCCGGGACCACGGGGCAACCGAAGGGCGTGATGTTGAGCCATGCCAATATCCTGAGCAATGCATGGGCCGCCGGGCGCTGCTCTGAATTCGACGTCAACGACGCCTTCCTGTCCTTCCTGCCGCTGTCGCACATGCTCGAACGCACCGGGGGCTACTACCTGCCCATGATGGTCGGTGCCCGGGTAGCCTTCGCCAGATCTGTCATGCAGCTTGCAGAGGATTTCAGGCGTATTCGTCCCACCGTATTGATCTCCGTCCCGCGGATCTACGAACGTATCCACGCCAGGGTCCTTGCCCAGTTGGAAAAGGCGTCGCCGGGCCGGCGACGCCTGTTCGAACTGACCGTGGAGACGGGATGGCGGCGCTACCAGAGGCATCAGGGGCGCGCGGGATGGTCGCCGGCGATGCTGCTGTGGCCCGCGCTCAAACCCCTGGTGGCGGACAACATCCGCAATCTCTTCGGGGGGCGCCTCAAGTTCGCGATCAGCGGCGGTGCGCCGATGTCGCCCGAGATCTCTCGCGTCTTCCTGGCCTGCGGCGTGCCCGTTCTCCAGGGCTACGGCATGACCGAGCTGAGTCCTGTCGTATCGGTGAACCGCCCGCGAGACAACGTGCCGGAGAGTATCGGCAAGGCGCTGGACGGCATCGAGGTCGACATCGGCGAGAAGGACGAGCTCAGGGTGCGTGGACCGAACGTCATGCAGGGTTACTGGCAGGACGAAGGGGCGACCGCCGCGATCCTCGATGGCGATGGATGGCTCAGTACGGGCGATACGGCGCGCATCGACGAGGAGGGCCACATCTTTCTAACGGGGCGGATCAAGGAGATCATCGTGCTGGCCAACGGGGAAAAGGTTCCGCCTGGCGAGATGGAGATGGCCATCTCCCGCGATCCCCTGTTCGAACAGGTCATGGTGGTGGGGGAGGGTCGGGCGTTCCTCTCTGCGCTCGTCGTCCTGGACCGGCAGCACTGGAAGGATCTTCTGCATGAACTCGCGCTCGATACCGCCGACGACAAGGCCCTGGGCGACAGGTCGGCCGAGAAGGCCGTGCTGCGGAGGATCGCCGCGCAGATCGAGAAATTCCCGGGTTACGCGCAGATTCGGCGGGCGGCTCTGACACTGAATCCCTGGACCATCGAGGACGGCCTGCTGACGCCGACACTGAAACTGCGGCGCGCCCAGATCCTGGGCCAGTTCCAGGACGCGATTGACGCCCTTTACACCGAGTACAGGGCGTAAGGCGATTGCCGGAAAATGACATACCAGATCGCGCCGGGTGAACTGCGAAGCAGTGAACGGCTTGGGCAGGAAGCCCAAGACCGGTGCCCAAGCAAAGCAGGGACAGCGCAGCGCCGGGATCGTTCGTCAACAAGACGC
>JAJDOJ010000023.1 GCA_022340215.1 Gammaproteobacteria bacterium | reverse complement strand
GACATACCATCCTGCTTGTCTTTTCGTCCGTCCTCTGTGTTGCGACAACAGTGACATCGTTCGACGATGCGCCTGTTGTCGCGCCTTGATAACGAACGAAAATCCGGCGCAATCCGGTATGTCATTTTCCGGCAATCGCCTAAATAACCGGCCATCGACCTGCGACCTGTGATGACGATCCTGCCTGGACTACCCGTAGCGCGATTCATCGTCGGCATGCTGCTGGCTTGCCTCTTCCTCACCCGGACAGGGACCGCCGGCCCGATGCCCCCGGATCAGGTGCCCGAGGACCTGCGTCCGTGGATCGACTGGGCGTTGTTCGACGTAGACAACCTCGAGTGTCCCGTCGACTACCGTTCCGGGCAACGGAGCTGTGCGTGGCAATCCCGGCTTGCATTGCAGCTCGGAGACAGCGGAGGGACGTTTGCGCAGGCGGTGACGGTGTACCGGGAGGCCTCCTACCGACTACCCGGCGACGAAAAGCACTGGCCCGAAGGGGTCGAACTGGACGGGAAGCCTGCCATGGTGACACAACAGTCCGGGCGCCCGGTGGTCAGGCTGATTCCGGGGGAACATCGCCTGACTGGCCGGTTCGCCTGGGAACGAATACCGGAGGCACTTCACGTCCCCCCGGCCGTTGCCCTCGTCAGCCTGGAGGTCGGAGACGCCGTGGTCGCTTTGCCGAACATCGGCCCTGACGGCAGGCTCTGGCTTCGAGACCGCAAGGTGGATGCGCAGGCGACCTCGGAGTCGGACGACCTGACGGTCCAGGTTTACCGGCGGATCACCGACGACCACCCGATGCGGGTCACGACGAGGATCTCGCTCGATGTCTCCGGAAGGGCGCGCGAGGTCTCGCTGCCCGGCGCGTTGTTGAAGGATTTCATTCCCCAGGCGGTGCGCAGTCCCCTGCCCGCCCGGATCGAGCGGGACGGTACCCTCAGGGTACAGGTCCACCCGGGCCGCTGGGAGATCGACGTGGCGGGGCGACATCACGGGGACATCACCGCGCTGTCCCCCGCCCCTTACCCCGCTCCCTGGCCGAACGAGGAGACCTGGGTGTTCGAGGCGCGCAATGCCTTGCGTCTGGTCGAGATCGAAGGGGTTCGGCAGATCGATCCACGACAGACGGGACTGCCGGCGGACTGGCGTCAGTTGCCCGCCTTTCGCCTCGAGCCGGGGGAGACCTTCACCCTCAACGTGCTGCGTCGCGGAGATCCAGATCCCGATCCGGACGCCCTGCGTCTGAGGCGTCAGTTATGGCTCGATTTCGACGGCCAAGGCTATACGATACAGGACCACATCACCGGCAGCATGACGCGCGGCTGGCGGCTGTCCGTCGATCCCGATATCGAGCTCGGCCGGGTGTCGATCGATGAACAGCCACAGTTGATCACCACCCTGCCCGGGGATCCGGACAGGGGGGTCGAGGTCCGTCACGGCAACCTCGACCTGGTGGCGGACAGCCGCTATGACGCCTCGCGCTCGGTCCTGCCCGCCACCGGATGGAACACGGGATTCCGAGGTGTCGCGGCGACGCTCAACCTGCCGCCCGGGTGGAAGCTCCTCACCGCTTCCGGGGCAGACAACGTGCCCGACACCTGGGTACATCGCTGGACGCTGCTCGATCTGTTCCTGGTGCTGATCGCGACCATCGCGGTTTCGCGCCTGTGGGGCAAGCCGTGGGGGCTGCTGGCCCTGATCACGCTGACGCTGATCTGGCATGAGCCGGGCGCGCCGCGATACGTCTGGCTCAATATCATCGCTGCCAGCGCCCTGCTCAGCGTACTCCCGGAAGGCCGGGTCAGAAGGGCGGCCGTTCTTTATCGGATTCTCGCCCTGCTCTCCCTCGCCGTGATCGCAATACCGTTTCTCATGCAGGAGGCCAGGGTCGCCCTGTTTCCGCAACTCGAACAGGCATGGCGAACCGTGGGACAGGAGGACGGGGCGGCCGGCGTCCCAACGCAACGGGGCAAGGCCGGTGCCGCTCCCGCGGTCACCAGTGCCATTCCCGGACGGATACGGGAAGAAGCCGCCAGTGCGCTCCTCGAGCGTGAGACCGTCTCGCCCCGTTACGATAAGGAAGCGTACGGGGCGTACTCGAGCCGCGCCGCGGACGAAGTCGATCCGGTCGCGACCATCCAGACCGGCCCCGGCCTGCCTAACTGGCGGTGGAACAGTGTCGGCATGAGCTGGAACGGTCCGGTTGGCCCGGATCAGGAGATCCGACTGGTCCTGGTCCCGCCTTCGGCGAACCTCGTGCTGAACCTGTTTCGAATGGTCCTGCTCCTGGCGCTCGCCTGGGTTCTGATGAGGCACGGTGCCCAGCCGCCGCTTGCCCGCGCTGAAGGAACACACCGCGCGACGGCCGTGTCCGCAATGCTGGCGATCGTCGTAGCCGCGTCGCTGAGCCCGGCGGCGCGTGCCGATTACCCGGACGCCGACCTGTTGAACACCCTCAGGCAGCGGCTGAGCGAATCGCCGGACTGCCTGCCGGACTGCGCCGATGCCGCCCGAATGCATGTCTCGGTCGAGTCGGCGCGTGTCGTACTGCGCCTGGACGTCGACGCCCTGACCCAAACCGCCGTTCCGCTCCCGCTGGACCCCGCAACATGGTTGCCGGATAGCGTGATGGCCAGTGAAACGGCCGCAAATCTGTTGCGCAAACCCGGCGGTGGCCTTTGGGTCATGCTCGAACCGGGCCGTCACACGATCCTGATATCGGGACCAGTACCCGCGTCAGGCCAGTTGGACCTGCCCCTGGAACTCAAGCCTCACCGGGTGGTGGTCGATGCGGACGGCTGGCGTGTGGAGGGTCTGAGCGAGAACGGCGTACCCGGCGATCAGCTCCGGCTCGTTCGCATGGGAGTCGGCGCGAAAGAGGATCCGGGTGAGCGGATCGAGCCCACCGAGCTGCCGGCTTTTGTACGCATCGAGCGGACCCTGCAACTCGGAATCGACTGGGGCATCGAGACCCGGGTTGTGCGAGTGTCCCCGCCCGATGCATCGATCTTTCTGCGAATCCCGCTCGTCGAGGGGGAGTCGGTCCTGACCGAAGGCGTCAGTGTCACCGATGGCGAGGCGCTGGTCAGCATGAAACCGGGACAGACGCATTTCACCTGGCGCTCGACCCTCGCGCAAACCCCCGAAATCATTCTCACCGCCTCCGACGACCCGGCATGGGTGGAGATCTGGCGCGCCGATATCGGCCCGACCTGGCACGCCGGTATCGACGGCGTTCCCGCCGTTCACAACGAGGACCCGCAACGCCGCTGGCTGCCGCAATGGCATCCATGGCCCGGGGAATCGGTGCGGCTGACGATGACGCGGCCCGTGGCGGTACAGGGTGCCACGCTGACCGTGGACAGCAGTGAGCTGGAGGCCTCACCGGGTAAACGGGAGACCGGCGTCACGCTGACCCTGGCGCTACGCAGCAGCCAGGGTGGCCAGCACGCGCTGCGGCTCCCGCAGGGTGCCCGCCTGGAGTCGGTGACCATCGACGGCAGGTCTCAGCCGATCCGGCAGGACGGCGAAACCGTTGTGCTGCCGATCACGCCGGGCCTACGGACATTCCTGCTGACCTGGAACCAGCGTGGTGGTATCGGCAGCCGATTCGAATCGCCCGACGTCTCGCTCGGGGTGGCCAGTGTCAACAGCACCGTGCGTGTGCGGTTTCCCCAGGACCGGTGGGTGCTGTTTACGAGCGGACCGCGTGCGGGCCCCGCCGTGCTGTTCTGGGGTGCGTTGCTCGTCGTCGTTCTGCTGGCCGTGGCGCTGGGACGGGTCCGGGGCTGGGTCCCGCTCCGGACCCGCGACTGGTTGCTTCTCGGAGCGGGCCTTCTACCGTCGATCCCGTGGGGGATCCTCCTACTGGCCGGCTGGCTGTTCGCCCTGGGCGGCAGAAAGCGACTGCCGACGGACCTGGCGCGATGGCGCTTCAATCTCGTTCAGATCGGTTTGGTCGCACTCACGATCGCCGCCCTTTCGGTCCTTCTCCTGGCCATCCAGAAAGGACTGCTCGGTGCGCCGGACATGCAGGTTGCCGGCAACGGTTCCTCGGCAGCCCGGATGAACTGGTACCAGGACCGTATCGGTGAGACGCTGCCCAGGGCGGGAGTCGTTTCCGTGCCGCTACTCGTCTATCGCCTGCTCATGCTGGCCTGGGCGCTGTGGCTGGCGTTCGCGTTGCTGCGCTGGCTACGATGGGGGTGGGAGGCGTTTTCGACCGGGGGGCTTTGGCGACGGATCCGCTTCAGGCTGCCGGGCGGGAAACACCCGGCGCGGCGGCCGGAGAACGCCGCTCGGGCGAACCCGGCCCCGCCGGGGGCGGGGGACGGGGAGCCGGCGTGAGGGCCGAACGCGCCAATCAGTACTCGCGCATCCCCTCGGAGGGCTCGATCTTCGAGACCTTGAAGCCGCCCAGCATCGATGCCACCACGCAGGACGCCAGGGTCAGGTACAGGGCTCCGAGGTAGTGTTCGGGAAGCAGCTGGCAGATGGATTCGCCGATCGCCATGTTACCCGAGAACATGTGATTCAGGGCGGATTCGACGCTTAGGTAGATCAGACCGGCCAGCAACCAGCCGAAGATCCCGGTGAGCAGCGCCTGCATGACCGGGAACCAGATGATACCCCCGGTACGAACGCCGATCAGACGCAGTACGCTGAGTTCACGGCGCTTGCGGTCGACGTTGGCCCACAGGCTGGCGCCCAGGGACAGGGAAAAACCAACCAGCGCGACGAGCGCGACCACCCAGAAGACGATGCTCAGGTTGCGGTCGAGCGACTGAACGATCTCGATGTCCGCGTTGCGCGTCCGTACCTCGATGCCCGTCCCTTCCTGGAGCGTGTCCGCAAGTCCCGCGACGTCGTAGATGGAGCGCGCAAACAGGCGAAAACCCGGATACCATCGCTCGCCCCCGTAGGGTTCCTCCCCCGGCCAGCCCGTTTCAGTCACTGCGCGACCGTCACGGTAGTCCTCCACCGCTTCAAGCAGCGCCACGGAGGCGAACGCCCCGTCTCTGGGGAAGGCGCCAGGGGCTGCGACCCCGATGACCTGTAGGGGAAGGTGTACACGCTCGCGCGCGCCCCGGAAGACGCGGGTCACGCTCCCGTCGACGATGTCCCCCCGCGTCGCGTCCAATTTTCGCGCGACCGAGTCCGAGACGATGACCTCGTCGATCTTTTGCGGTTTCGGCGCATCCGGGTGCAGCATCGGGTCCCCGGGACCCGACGGGATCAGTTCGGCGTTGACGATCTTCGAGGGCCCGACATCGTCGGGTTTGTAGAGATTGATGGTGGCGGCGAGGCTTCGGGTCTTCGGCGCCACGAACGCGACGTCCCCGCGCGCGCGCATCTCCGCGAACCAATCGGGACCGTAGTGACCGCTCCCGACCGGACGGACCTCCCGGTTCCTCGGGTCCTGCACGAGGCGATCGACCATACTGGTCACGACGCCGAATTTCAGCCCGAACAGAACCATCATCGGCGCTAGGATCGCGGCGAGCGCCAGGATGAAACACACCGACATCTGCCATTCATGCAGATAGTCACGCACGGCCAGCCAGAGCACGGTAGGGAGTTCGCGGCCTTTGCGCAAGCCTGCCTTCAACCCTTGAACTCCGATATCACCACGTTCTCGTTATCGGTCGTGCGAAAACTGTGCTCCAGTTCACGCAGGCCGAGTTCCCGCACCACGTCTGCGTCGTGACTTGCGATGACCAGCGTCAAGTTCAGCTCCTCGGTCAGACGGACAAAGAGTCGCATGGTCCTGGAGGCATTGCAGGGATCCAGCGAGGCCGTCGGCTCGTCGGCAATGACGATCGATGGCCGGTGGACCAGGGCCCGTGCGATCGCGACCCGCTGCCGTTCGCCGACGGAGAGCGCCCCGGGAAGCTTGTCAAGATGACGTGAAATACCGAGCTCCCCGACCACGAAATCCATGGTATCCCAACCGGCCCTGGGCGCAAGGCGCAGTGACAACCGGATGTTGTCCCGCACGGAGATGAACGGAAGCAGTCCCCCGGTCTGGAGTACGTAGCCGATGTAGTGCTTGCGGATGGTGCTGAGGACGTCCCTGCGCCGCTTGCGCCAGTACAGGGCGATGTCCTGCGGTGGTTTCGCATCCTCCGCGAAGAGATCGAAGATGGTGGCCCTGCTCGGGCTCAACACCAGGGCAAGCATGTCCAGCAAGGTGCTCTTGCCGCAGCCGCTGGGGCCGACGAGCGCGATCTTGTCTCCCCGCTCGATGTCCAGTTGAGGAACAGCCAGTCGAAACTCGGCGCCTTCCGCCGCGCGGACCTTCAGAACATCACGCAAGCGGTAGGCCATTGTTCTCACCGAGGGGTGGAAAAAATGCGGGTCCGACTAGCGGACCCGTATTTTCAGTGACTGTGTACCGTTGTTTGATTGTGCACCGCTCCTTTCGTGTGTCAACTCACTCCGTTTAGGGAAGCATCTTCAGCGCGACCGGGTAGACCGAGTCACCCGTGACGGGGCCGTCGTCCAGTGAAATCCACAGATCGGTGTTGTCGTGGATCGCCTGGTAGTAGTTGACCTTGGACTCCAGGCGATGGATGAACTTGAGCTGCTTCTTGGCGGGCCAGTTTTCCCAGTCCTCCAGGGAGACGTCCATCACCTCGCCGCGGTAGGGCAGGTCTTCGATGTATTCCCGCATGTAGCCTAGGTCCGCCAGGTTCTTGGATGCGGAACCCGCGACCCGGGTGCTCGCGGCCGTGGCGGTCGGATCACGGCTCACCGTGGCGGCGATGCTCTGCAGTTCCTCCAGGAAATCGCTCGGTGAGAACACGCCCTCCTCCGCGGCCACCAGGACCTTCTTCAGTACCGCCTGGAGATCACTGAGCTGGTCTCGGGTCAACAGGACGCGCACCTCGACCGACTGCCGGGACGGGTCCGCGATGTCGCGGTCGACCAGCCAGGCATCGAAGACCTCGGGCGCCTTGCCGCCCTCCGTTTTCTGAAGGTACCGCATCCGCAGGGCATAACCCAGGGTGTCCACCTTGCGCTGAAATTCGTCCAGGGGGTCACCGCCGCCGGGCCGCGCAACGACCGGGGCCTTGCCGCGCGTCGCGTCCGCCACCTGATTGGTAATCTTCGCGGCAAAGCTATCAAGCGCCGTACCGAAGTCCTTCACCGAGCCCGTCCCGACGGGATAGTAAAGATCGCCGATCCCGGGATAGAAGGACAACTTCTCGTACTGCTCGGCCGCCGACTCGTGATTGGCCCGGCCCGCCGGTGTCTCGAGGTGGAGCACCCAGATCGAGATGCCCTTGTCCTGCGCAAGCTGCTGCAGGGCCTCGGCGTTCATACCGGTGCTGCCGAGCGGGTCATGTCCTGGCCGCGCGCCCGCGTCGGTGATCAGCACGACATAGCGGGCCTCGTACCCCGTCCAGTCGATCCCCTCGATGGCCCGCTTGACCCCCGCGTAGGCGTCCTCGATAAATCCCTGGCTGGAGATGCGCGCTGGCTGGACCAGATTGACCCGCTCGAAGAAGCGCTGCGGATCGGTGCCCTCGTCCAGGGTTGCGTAGATACGCGTCAGGTATTCCAGCCCCGGCGCTACGTCGACGTTGTCGCGGTACGCCACCAGTCCGAAGCTGACTTTCTCGTTCAGTCCCTGTGCCTCGATGCTCCGGAATATCTTGCTGACGGCCTGGCGGGTACGATCGATGTACGGACCCATGGATACGGTCGAGTCCACGACGAAGACCATGCCAGCCTTATATTCGCCGACCCCGGCATCGGTCGAGATTCCACCGGCAGATACCTGGCCTTCCGGTGCGGGCAGTGAGGCGATCTTCAGCATCCTGCCCTGCTCGTTGCCAATGAAGACGTCCTCGTACTGGGTGATCGGCACCAGGTAGAAATCCTCCTGGATGTCCACGTAGGCCTTGGGCTGAATCGAGATCACCGGTGACTCGCTGGAAATCTCACCCTTGGCCGCCTTTTCGTAGAGCAGGCTGTAACCGAAGAGATCACGCGAAGAGATCAGGCTCTTGAGCGAACTGCGGTCCCGAAACAGCAGCACCCGGTCCTGGCCCAGCGGGTCCTTGAACGTGACGGTGAGACTCTGCTTCCATTCGATGACAGCGTCCGCACGAACCCAGCCCTGGGCCCCGGCATGCTTGTCGACGCCCACACGAAGCCAGTCCGTGCCATCGGCGTTCACGCGATCATAGACATAGAAAATGGTGAACGGGGTCACCGGCTGGGTGAACTGGGCAGTACCGCCGGGCCGGCTGTAAAGGCGTGCGCTCGGTTCCGCCAGCACGCGCTGATACAGGGACTTTTTACCTTCCATCAGCAGGGGTTTGGTCGCGCTGCTCACCGTACCGCTTGCGGTTCCTGTCAGGATCAGGCTCGCGCCCAGCAGCCCGAACAGTATCCGTCTCGCCATTTCCCGAACGTTCATTTCGCTACTCCGGATTCTGTATTCCACTGAAACAACAATTTCTCTGCCTGCTCATTCCCCTGTGCCGCCGCATCCTCCACCCAATCGCGCAGTGCAGCGAGTCGTTCGGTGGCGATCGTGTCACCACCGCGCGCGGCCTGCGAATACCACTTCCAGGCCTGTTCCGGGTCGGGTTCGTCCATGATGCTGGCTGTGCTGGAGTAGTAGAGCGGGTCGTACATCTCGGCCAGCAGTCTCGCGGATTCGCCGTGACCGGCGCGGGCGAGATAGAACAACAACAGGTGTGCGTCCGTGACCCGACCCTCTCGCTGAAATCCGATTGCGATCGGAAACAGACGGGACACGTCCGGAGCCCCGCCCTCGGCCCTTGCGTCGCGAATGAGTTTGCGGGCCGCTTCTCCGGGGACGCCGCTCTCCGGGGCGGAAATCGATGTGGCAGGTTGTCTGAAAAGAGGAATGTCACCGCCCTCCCCCATGAAGAGAATATAAGCGCCCACCGCAATGACGACCGCCACGATGGCGATGATAGCGATTTGCCAGGTGCTCAAGGCCTGCTGGCGATGACGGCTCAGGTTCTGGCTGGATCTCACGTTGGCCCCTCGCGTGCCGTTCGGAATCCGACCCGGATTGAAATCAATCGAATTCAGAAAGTTGCGTCTCAACATTTTCAGCGTCCTTGCCAATCGACCGGCCTGCCGGTCGTTCCGAGTTCGGGCTCCACCCGATACTTAGGCGATTTCTGTCAAAAGACATACCACCCTGCTTGTCTTTTCGTCCGTCCTCTGTGTTGCGACAACCGTTGCATCGTTCGACTATGCGCCTGTTGTCGCGCCTCGATGACGAACGAAAATCCGGCGCAATCCGGTATGCCATTCTCCGGCAATCGCCTTAGTATTCTACAAATACCCTATGCGAGGTTCGAACCGGGATGCGCCGTTTCGTGACACATCTAATGACACCCCGAGTCGGGTAGATACTCCTCGCCATGGGCAGGCGAACGGCTCCGACACCCTCGAATATAAAATAGTATATTCTTAAATACTAATAATACAAACGCCGGTCACAGTTCCGGCGAGCCGGTTGCCCCGGATTCACCGGTAACAGGGGATCTCTCACCTTCGCTGAGCGAGAACGCGGCAAGGTTCCTGCCATACCTTAAAGTCTAGCTGCATTACGCGGCGGGACGATCGGCGCCACCACCGGCTAAGGCGATTTCTGTCAAATGACATACCATCCAGCTTGTCTTTTCGTCCGTCCTCTGTGTTGCGACAACCGTTCCATAGTTTGACTATGCGCCTGTTGTCGCGCCTTGATGACGAACGAAAATCCGGCGCAATCCGGTATGCCATTTTCCGGCAATCGCCTAAAATTGACCTACGCAATCCAAACGCGTTTGCGCTACGCTTTGCGCTTACGCCGTGCGATTCCGCGTGAACTCGCGGGTCCCCGGAACTCCGTATCCTTTTACCGTACAACAACAAACCTGAAGGAATGACCATGGCCGGCACTCGATTCAGCCTGGAAGTCCAACCCGTAATTCCCAAGCGCATCGCACGCCTCGACGAACTGGCGAACGATCTCCTGTACAGCTGGGACAGTCAGGTCCGGCGGCTGTTCTACCGACTCGACCGAAAGCTATGGGAGTTCTGCCGCCACAATCCCAAGGTGTTCCTGCGGCGCGTCTCGCAGGAGAGGCTCGAGGAGGCCGCCAAGGATCGCGGGTTCATGGACGACTACAACAAGGCGTTGTCGACCTACGATACCTATCACGCCGAGGGGATGCGCAGTAGCGTGGAGCAGATACTCGACCCGCGCCACGACCTGATAGCCTATTTCTGCGCCGAGTTCGGGTTTCACGAGAGCTTTCCCATCTATTCCGGCGGGCTCGGCATCCTCGCCGGCGACCACTGCAAGGCGGCCAGCGACCTCGCGCTGCCCTTCGTCGCCGTCGGACTCCTGTACAGAAAAGGCTACTTCATCCAGACGATCGATGGCCACGGGAACCAGTGCGCACACTACGTGACGACGCGTTTCGAGGACCTGCCTATCGTACCCGCTACGACGGACGACGGCACAGAGGTTCACGTCAACGTCATGATGGCCGACCGGCAAGTAAAACTGAAGGTGTGGAGGGCGAAGGCCGGGCACGTCACGCTCTACCTGCTGGACAGCGATCTCGACGTCAACTCGGAGCAGGACCGCAGTATCACGTTTCAGCTCTACGGCGGCGACTCGAACACGAGGATCCAGCAGGAGATCGTGCTGGGTGTCGGTGGCGTACGCGCGCTTCGGGCCCTGGGATGCGAACCGACCGTCTGGCACATCAACGAGGGACATGCGGCCTTCCAGATCCTGGAGCGGTCCCGTGAGCTGATCGACGCCGGGCACGATCCGGAGACGGCGCTGGAACTGGTTGCCGGGGGGACCGTGTTCACCACCCACACCCCTGTACCGGCGGGCCACGACATCTTCCACCATGATCTCATTCGAAAGTACCTCGGACACAGCGGCTGGGGCGGAGGTATGGAAGAAGAGCAACTGCTCGCCCTGGGCGCCTTTCCCGGCGACGAACACGGATTCAACATGACCGCACTCGCCCTGCGCGGATCGCGCTTTCACAACGGGGTGAGCAAGATCCACGGCGGCGTCGCCGCCAATATGGAGTCCTATGTCTGGCCACAGATCCCCCCGGAGGAAAACCCGATCTCCCACGTCACCAACGGTGTCCATTTACCGACCTTCCTGGGGCGGGAATGGACCAATCTGTTCGACATGCGATTCAGTGACTGGCGCAACGAGCTCTATCACGAGGACTACTGGCAGTGCGTGGAGGAAATACCCGACCTTCGCTACTGGAGTCTTCGCCAGGAGCTGAAGACGCAGATGCTGGAGTATGTCTGCACCCGCGTGACCGAACAGCAGAAGCGCAACGGAACCAGTGCGGCCAACATCGCCCGCATCACGCAGTTCCTGAGCGAGTCCAAGTCCGACAGCCTCATCCTCGGGTTTGCGCGGCGCTTCGCGACCTACAAGCGCGCGACGCTCTTGTTCTCGGACCCCGAGCGGCTGAAACAACTGCTGAACAACCCCGACCGGCCGGTCATCGTCATCTTCGCCGGCAAGGCGCACCCGAACGACGAGCCCGGCCAGCAACTGATCCGCGATATCTACCACTTTTCCATGCAGCCCGATTTCATCGGTCGGATCGTCCTGCTGGAAGGTTACGACATGGCGATCGCGCGCAAGCTGGTCACCGGTGTGGACGTCTGGTTGAACACGCCCGAGTATCCGCTGGAGGCCAGCGGCACATCGGGCCAGAAAGCCGGAATCAACGGGGTCATCAACCTGAGCGTCCTGGATGGCTGGTGGGGCGAAGGCTACGATGGGGCCAACGGCTGGGCCATCGCACCCCACGGACCGCAGTTCGACGCGGAGCAGCGGGACCGCGAGGAGGCCGTTGACCTGCTGGACCTGCTGGAGAACGAGATTATCCCGTTGTATTTCGAGCGCGATCACCAGGGATACTCGCCCGGATGGGTCAGCTCGTCGAAGGCCTCGATGAAGTCGGTGCTTCCCCGGTTCAATTCGCAGCGAATGGTAATGGACTACGTAAACGGTTTCTATGGACCCGCGCGAGACCATTTCCGGCGGCTGAACGAGAACGACGGCGCACTGGCGCGGGACCTCGGTCGCTGGAAACAAAAGGTCAGGACGGCGTGGCCCGGGGTCCATATGCGGCTGACCAAGAAGATCCCGGCCGAGATCCGATACGACGCCAGTCTTTCACTGAACGTTGTCGCGGACTTGAACGGCCTGTCACACGAGGACGTGGTCGTCGAGTGTCTGATCACGCACTGCGAGACCACACCGGAGAAGGAATCCCTCTACACCCGCTTCTTCCTCGAAGCGAATGCAGTTGACAGCGGCAAGGAGGTGACCTTCAGCGCACCGTTCCACCCCGGCCTGTCCGGCCTGCAGCACGTCAGGTTGCGCATGTATCCCTATCACGAGGCCCTCGGCCACACCTTCGAGATGGGGTGCATGATCTGGCTGTAGACGCCCTCGCAGCGGCGGCTTACTCCGTTTCCTCGACGGGCGGCGGACCGGTCAGCTCCCGCGGGTCGAGGAGCCGGCGCAGCGTCTCCTCCGGCAGGTCGGTCATCTCGCGGGCGACCTCGAGTACGGACCTGCCTTCGGCATAGGCCTTCTTGGCGATCTTCGCGCCCTCCTCGTAGCCGATGACGTGATTCAGGGCGGTAACCAGGATCGGGTTGCGCTCCAGCGCACGCTGAATGTTTTCCTCGTTGACCGTGAAGCCCTCGATCGCACTGTCCGCGAGCAACACCGCCGCGTTCGAGAGCAGCTCGATGCTCTGAAGCAGGTTATGGGCGATGATCGGCAGCATGACGTTGAGCTGGAAGTTACCCGACTGGCCGGCGATCGTCACCGTGACATCGTTGCCGATCACCTGCGCGCAGACCATGGCGACCGCTTCAGGGATCACCGGATTAACCTTGCCCGGCATGATGCTGCTGCCCGGTTGCAGGGAGTGCAGCGAGATCTCTCCGAGCCCCGCGAGCGGTCCCGAATTCATCCAGCGCAGGTCGTTTGAGATCTTGGTCAGCGATACGGCCAGGGTCCGCAATTGACCGCTGGTCGCGACCGAGGCGTCCTGGCTGCTCAGACCCTCGAAAAAATTTCCCTTCACCTGGAAGTCGATGCCGCTGACCCGTGCCAGCTCCCCGGCCACCCTACCGGCGAACTCCGGCGAGGTATTGAGGCCCGTGCCGACCGCCGTTCCTCCGAGTGCGAGTTCCCGCATGCCCGGCAGGGCGCCCTCGATGCGCGCCGTGGCGTTTCGTACCTGGGCTGACCAGCCCCCGAGTTCCTGGTCCAGCCTGACGGGCAGCGCATCCATCAGATGCGTCCGGCCGGTGGTGACGATACCCTGGACGGTGTGCGCTTTACGGTCGATGGTGTCGGCGAGTAAACGCAGCGCAGGCAGCAGGGATTCCTCGATCGCAAGGCTCGCGGCGACGTGAATGGCCGTGGGGATCACGTCGTTGGAGCTCTGGCCGCGATTGACGTCATCGTTGGGGTGCACTGGCCGGTCAAGGGAGGCCGACGCCAGCCGTGCGATGACCTCGTTGGCATTCATGTTGGTGCTGGTCCCCGAACCGGTCTGAAAGACGTCGATGGGGAACTGGTCATCGTACTCGCCACTGGCCACCGCGTTGGCTGAGCGCTCGATGGCCGATGCCAGCGGCCCGTCCAGATAACCCAGTTCGCCGTTAATGCGCGCACAGGCCGCCTTGACCAGACCCAGGGCACGCAGGAATTGCCGGGGCATACGCAAGCCGCTGACGGGGAAGTTGTCCACCGCCCGTTGCGTCTGTGCCCCCCACAGGGCGCCCAGCGGGACGTCGACCGTCCCCATGCTGTCTTTTTCAACACGGTAACGCGCCTTGCCCATCGACTCTCTCCAGTCGTAGTACACAGGCCGTGTAGTATACTCACACCCGTTCCCCGCGAACCGAACGGATTACGAACCGGATTACGATATGGACCTTTCCGCCCTGACCGCGATCTCGCCCGTCGACGGCCGATACGCCGAGAAGACGACGAGCTTGCGGCCGCTGTTCAGCGAGTACGGCCTGATCCGCCATCGCGTCCTGGTCGAGGTCAGGTGGCTGCAGGCGCTCGCCGCGCACACGGGTGTCTCCGAGGTGCCGCCGCTATCGCCAGAGGCTGCCTCGCGGCTCGAGGACATCGTCACGGGTTTCTTTACCCACGACGCCGAGTGCGTCAAGACCATCGAGCGCACCACCAATCACGACGTCAAGGCGGTGGAATATTTCCTCAAGGAGCGTGTCGCCGGCCATCCTGAACTCGCATCGGTCAGCGAGTTCCTGCACTTCGCCTGTACCTCCGAAGACATCAACAACCTGGCCTGGGCCCTGATCCTGAAGACCGCCCGAGACGAGGTGATCCTGCCGGAAATGGACGCGCTGATCGGTGTGCTGTGCGAGATGGCACGGACCTATGCGGACGCGCCCATGCTCTCGCGCACGCACGGCCAGCCGGCCTCCCCCACCACCCTCGGCAAGGAAATCGCGAATGTCGCCTACCGCCTTGGGCGCCAGCGAGACGAGGTGGCCGGGGTTGTCGTCCTGGGCAAGATCAACGGTGCGGTCGGTAACTACAACGCCCACCTCGCGGCCTATCCCGAGGTCGACTGGCCGACGATGGCGCAGAATTTCGTGGTCTCCCTCGGACTGGGCTGGAATCCCTACACCACGCAGATCGAACCGCACGACTACATGGCCGAACTGTTCGATGCGGTTTCGCGGTTCAACACGATCCTGATCGATTTCTGCCGTGACCTCTGGGCCTACATCTCCCTGGGGTACTTTCGTCAGGTCACGGTCGCGGGCGAAGTCGGCTCCTCCACCATGCCACACAAGGTCAACCCGATCGATTTCGAGAACGCCGAAGGCAATCTCGGCATTGCAAACGCCCTGTTCGGACACCTTTCGGGCAAGCTGCCCGTCTCGCGCTGGCAGCGGGACCTGACCGACTCAACGGTGCTGCGCAACCTGGGCGTCGGCTTCGCGCATTCTGTCATTGCATTACAGGCACTGCAGAAGGGACTCGGCAAGCTGGAGGTCGACGGGGCAAGGCTGCACGCGGACCTCGACGCCAACTGGGAGGTTCTGGCGGAGGCGGTACAGACGGTGATGCGACGCGCTGGTATTGCCCGGCCTTATGAACGGCTGAAGGAACTCACCCGCGGCAAGCGGGTCGACGCGGCGGCAATGCGCCGCTTCGTGGAGGACCTGGACATCGACGACGACGCGAGGCGACGCCTGCTCGAACTGACACCCTGGTCGTATACCGGCAATGCCGCAGTGCAGGCACGGGGATTGCCGTGAGGGGCTTCCGCGTTCACACGGCTAACTGGCGTCGTGATCGGAATGCCATTCGTTCGGTTCGTCACCGCGTATTCATCGACGAGCAGCGGATTCC